>NZ_JAAUWR010000007.1:0-203449 GCF_014694495.1 Aliivibrio sp. S10_S31
GGAAAGCGTCTAATCCTGCCAAAGAAAAGAAAGCGAAAACCATTTCCGCGACAAGTGCTTTATAAAGCACCGCGCTACCCTTATAAAAAAAGAGCCACTAGCTGTTAAGCGAGCGGCATTAGCTTTTCGAAGTGGGGTTCTTTTTTTGTAATAAACAAAGTAAAGTGAGGTGGACAAATCAGAAGTGGTTTTATAAAAATGACAGATACGAAAAAACACGCAATAAAGCGTTTAGTTTCAAATAATAATTGGGAGTTTGAAACTAGGACAATCTCTGAAGAGGAGAAGCAAGAGATTGGAGCGTACAGCGGGAATCGAACCCGCATCATCAGCTTGGAAGGCTGAGGTAATAGCCATTATACGATGTACGCACATCGTTGTAACGAGATAGATAATGCCATACTGAGCGCTGAGGTAAAGTACTTTTTTACACTTAACTAATTGATTGCATGATATTTAAGCATAATATGCAAATTTTAATCTCTTCACACCATACGGCAAGTATAAATAGTAAGCACCGTCAGCCTATTTGTTGCTAGTTTATCTGAACGATGCTTACTTTTTTACATTACAAAAATTGCTTAGACTTTAATTCAATGGCGGTCGGTTGTTTCTCTATCCATTTTTTTATTCGCAGTATGCGTTGTTTTTCATCTAACCCATCCCACTCACTAGCAATATCTCCACTGACTCCCTGTTTACCCTTAGCTCCGGGCTCCATCCACGGCATGGTTTGATCATTTAACTGACTATGATTCAATGTCGGCATGGCTAACTTTAACGTTTTACTACCTAAAGACACGCCAGATTCTGTATTAAGCTGCTTAAGTTCAGTCACGTTTAAATTAAACAAATGCTCCTTACTTTGTATAATGTCACCAAATGGACGTAACCCCGACGCATTAATCCCTGTTGGCGTCATATACTTAAGGTTAAAGCTGATCACATGCACTGCGTATGCTTTCTTCTTATCCAATGAAGAAGAGCTATTATTTAATTCATGAATAGAAAGAGTTAAAAAGGTACTGAGTTTATCGGTTAATACCTCTTTACTTTCTTTATCTATTGAAAGATCCCAAGCACCATTATGACAAATCTCCCCAACATAATTGAGTGCTGATTGATAAATTGGCCCACCCACTTTTTTGACATTTGCGTTTTTATTCAAATAACTTTCAGTATAAGAGGACGAATTTTCAGTATGGTTGCTCGCTTGGTGATAATGGTACGATGTTTTTTCTTCCTCTGACACATAACCTGCTGTTTGTAATTGCACCATGGCATCTACGCTTTTCCAATCCACCTTTAAGGTTTCATATTCATCTTTATGGCTCTCACCGCAAACCAATATATGCAATGTCTCTAATTCATCCGCTTTATCCCATGAAAAACCACTTATTGTCTGCTTTTCATTCTTGGGTTTAGCTAAGTAGCATTTGTTTTTGTAATCAACTCCTACCGCTTGATAAAGTACTTTATCGATGACATTTATAGAAACGCTTTCACCAACAGTTTGTGAATAAGTAAACTCTTCAACCTCTAATAAACGTCCTTCAGAAATAAAGTTAAGGGTTTGTGTCGAACCACTACTGCTGTCTTCCAGTATGACTTTGTGACTATTTTCGCTGTGCACACCAATATGAATTTCATCATGATTATTCTCATCAAACAATATGGCTTGATGATGCTTACTATTCGGCTTTTGCAGTTGCAATTCGTAGCGCATATGTCTAAAACCACCACTAGATACATATTCTTCAAAAGCACTCTCTTTCATTTTTATTATTTTATGAAGCCCAAGCCAATGCAATGTATATAATGAACCTACTCGCTGTTTACTTACTATCGGTTTTAAACCATAAATACGTTGGCTCCCAAAATAATAGAAAGGCTCAAATTCAATCGCAGTCAACGCTTTTTCTTGACCAAATACAGCCTTTAATTTCTCATCTTGATAGGTAAAATCAGATAATGTCATTGGTTTAAATAACACACTGAATTTCGGTCCATCTATATTTACACCATCAACTCGTTGATAGCCTATTTCATAAGGGAATACAGGTTTATCTTCGCCACTTAAAACAATTTGTATTTTTAAACGGTGGAATGGCGATAAGCGATTAATCTTAACTCTTTGATTTTCTTTCTTCCATTTTGAATACTCAACCCAATCTTTACCTTCTTGATCTGAGACTAATACTCGTTGAAGAGCTATCTCATCTAAATCAATGGCTGGCGGTAATGGAGAAAAGTTTTGTGCAAATTCTTCAAATAAATTGTTTCTTTCTTTGTTTTCACTTGGTAGTTCATACAATAATCCCTGAACAGGAAATGCACGACTAAACTTTCCGCTCACTGTTCCTCTATCTTGTGGCGCTTGATATTGCAGATAATTGAATGCAGGAACCGGTGTAGGTAAGGTTTGATAATGTAGGGGGATATCTTGCTTCTGTTTCTGTTTGCACTGATTGATCCAATCGGTCCCTAAATCATTACTTTTAATCGTATTGACTGACCATGAATCATTTTGCAGATACTTTTCGATATAGCCCTTAATATCGTATTTATCTAACGTTAAATTTAAATTTTCACCTGATTGCATCTTCTGGTTTTCACTATGAGCGTACAGCAAAACCATCATCAATCCGTTAAAAGCCAGTGCTCGTAATTGATAACGCTTTAGTATTTCATTTTTAGTTTCATCTTTAGTTAAATACGCAGTTAAGCTCTCATAACTCGTGAGTTTTGTTTCTAACTTACTGTCCCACTGTCTTAACTGACTTAATAATTCCATTTGTATTTTGGCTAAATCAGCAAGATCGTCTTTCGCATCTTCTGCTTTGACAATGGTTTCATAAGCGTAATCAAAAAGCATTTCATCTAAGAAAGCCAAACCAGATTGAACAATATTAGAACCTTCCTTTATTAATAACATGCCTCTTGCTGCTGGCCCTATAACAGGAATAAAACAAGCAACACCTACGAGTGATTCTAACAACGCAAGTTGGGCAGCTAATATTGCATCATCCTCTTTTTGCATTGCATTTAGCGTAATTAGACGAGAACGTTCTAGCACCCCCATTCCACTTCTACTTGGTGCATACACAATATCAAGAACCTTTAAGTAAGCTTTTATCTTTACTCTGCGGTTTACTTTTAATTTAAGATTATCTGATGAAACTTCTCGTCCTGTGGCCTCTACTAATGGCTGAGTTTCACCAAAGGCAATCACCGTTATTTTTTCTTGAAGTTTTTTAGGGAATAGATCAGCAACATTTTGTGCCCGTTGCTGCGATAAATTCATATTATATTGATTGGTGCCGACCTGACAGGTGTGGCCTTCAATAACGATATGAACATCAGGTTGCTTCTCTAAGAAAGAGACAATTTCTGCAATGCCTTGACGAACCATCGATGTATCTGCGGTTTTCTTATCAAACTCAAAAACCACTTCAATTCCAGAGCCGTAGTCGTCATTAAACAAGGTCTTATTTTGAATCGTTAATTGCTCAAAAGCCTGTTTATTTTCTTTATTTATCTCTAATTGCGTTTCCGTCCAGACTGGAATATGTTTCAAATATTCACTCGCAACCTCAGCCATATTGCCACGCGCTTTTTCTGCTTTTTTCTTTTGCTCAACAATTTCTTCTCCGTGATTAAAAAGCGATGCAATATTATTTAATGTATCAACGGCAACTAACCCTCGCCCAGCCAAATCCGCACCTTGCAGCCATGTTTTTGATAATCGCCCAACTGCGGCTTTGTATTTTCCATCTTTAAATTCTTGGTTTGCCTTAGCGAGATATTCGGTGAATTTACCGTACTTCTCTTTATCAAAAATGGTGGCTTTAAATAATGCCGATGCACCAAATTCAGCACGATAAGTAGCACTACCTGCTTGTAATGCGGTTAGCTCCTTTAATTTACCAAGCCCTTCTCCCATGGATTGCAAGCCAAATAAAATTTCTCCTGTGGCTTGCATTGCTGTTGGTAAATTCTTATTTTTTATCTCTTCCCAATACAGCTTGGCAATATTATTTACCATTGCTGTTGGGCCATTATCTAGCTGTGGCGTTAAGCCATCCGCCAATAAATCCATACCAAGCATCATGCTTACTTTGTTAGCTCCGGTTAATACCGCAAGGCTAGTTAAAGCAGGGCTTTCAAGGGCTTTTGTATTGGTTGTTTTTCCTTTTAAATGCGCAGTAAGATGCGAAAGATATTGTGGAAATTGGCAGATTAAAGATTCTTCAAGGGAGATCATATCCCCACACACAATGGCCATTTTTCCTAATGGAGTGTGATTATCAAAACGTATGTATTCTCGGAGTTCGTATTGGTAGCCATCTAAGAAACCAAATTTAATTTTGTCGATATTACTATTTTGGATATATTCTGGAATTATTTGGTTTTCAAAGTTACGAGGGTCAAAAGTTACTTTAATACTGTAATACCCTTCTTGGAAAGATTCAGGATTAACATTGATTAGTGCACTTGGTAGTGTAACAACACCCTTTTTAGGAGCTAAAACAGGGATATCTTCTGCAATAGGTTCCCAAATACTTTGATTATCTTCTCGAATAAATCTAGAAATAGTCACTCGTGCATTTGTATACACATCACTTGAAAAAACGACACTACAGATCGCTTGTGATGGCAATAAGAACCCTTTTAAAGACTCTCCTTTTTTAGATATCTCTTCATGCCATTGGTTATACTCTTTCTGTTCCTGAGATAACGCCTCATTTGATGATGGCTCAAATGGCTTGGCTAGTTGCTCTATCCCTATCTCAGTTAAAGAAAATGTCACTTCACCGTCTTTTTTTACCGTAGAAGAATAACGATATAACTCTTTTGCTATCTCTATTGGCGAGGTTTTACTAATCGCCAAACGACTTAAAATGGCTAACGGCGGAAAACACAATGGATACTCGCCATCATCTAAATGGTTGACCACACTTTTATGCTGAAGGTATTCAAAGTCACCACTTTCAGAAATCGCTTGTACGCCAGTATCAAGTGCATGGATCAGCCCATGTTTATCTGTTCCCCAAATGCCATTGGTTTCTTTATCTTCTACTTGTTCGCTTAATTCTTTTATATTGGCAATTAAGGGAGTAAAAGGAACAGGGCGAATGTTATCAACACCTTTTTTTTCTCGATTAACACCAAGATCCTTAATATTATGCACAAGATGCCATTTTTCAAAGATTGGTTTATTACCTCTTTGTTTTTCATAGTTAAAAGACGTTGAGAATAAGTAATAGCCATCAGCTAATGTATTCTTTTCCTGAGCCATTATTTATCCTCCTTGATAAATGCACCATTATTCGCAAAACCGTTGTATAACCATGACAATGTTGCGGAATGGCCTGAGCATACCTGTGGCCAATTCATCCATTTATCCTTAGGGACGGTTTTATCTTCATTTAATTTTAGAAATATTACACCACCAGCACCATCTCTTACGTAATTAGCATTCAGCCCTAACTGCTCAAAGTATTGATAGTCACCTACTTCTGAACGAACAATTTTCTCACTTTTAACCTCTTTGGTTTCTAAATTAATAAAATAACGATATTGTGCCGACTCACCCCACGCATACTTTCCATCAGGACTGATTGAGCGATTCTTTAAAACATATTTCATTTTACGTTCGTGATTAATATTAAAATAATCACGTTCTGCTAACTCTATAGGTAAAACACTCACCCCATATAGCTCTCTACCTGTAGCTTCGTCATAAACACTAACCCCTAACCCTGCAACAACATACCGCTTTCCGCCGTATATCACCCCCACTTCTGAAAAATGAAAATCATCGTCCATTTGGGTAGTTTTTCCTGAGACAATATCGTATTTCCAATATTTTGCTCTGTCTTCAAAATACAAATAGCTACTGTCTTCTGCCCAAAGAAATTGGGAATGACCAAGATCAGAGCCTAAAACTATCGACTCTTGGGTTTTTAAATCAAAAATGACTTTATTAACGCTGTCACTCCAAGCTAAATAACGATTATTTGGTGAACGACGCATCATTCGTATTGGAACGGCTTCATTCTGCTTATTCATCGGAACAACGTCTAAAAAGTCAGTAACTAACCGTAAATCCGTACCATCTGTTTTTATGCTCCAAATCTTATCTCTCGCTTCATAAATCTGTTTTTCAGTCATTACGGAATACGCATCGTGTTTCCCGTTATTCCACCTAAAATCCACTCTCGGTAAGTCGTAAGAGTCCGCATTTGATAAATCTTCTCTTGGCCACTCTTTAGCGCTGTTCACCACAAAACAGGGCTTCATTATTCCCGGAATCGTGCCATTGGCTTCTTTCATTAAGATGTAGTTATCTTTAGTGACATAAACACGGTTATCATCCCACTCTTGCTCGTTAAGCAATTCGACGTCAGTTTTTGTCGGTTCAACTACCGCACTTGGTGTTGAGGATTCATCTTGGTTGCATCCGTTTAGGAAAATAAGCGCTGCTAATGCTGTCCATAGGTATTTTAAATTCATGGTGTCCCTACACTAATTCACTGATTGCAATGTCTTGATAAATGATGATTGGCGGTTGCTCAGGGTAATACTCATTCCCTTTGTTTACTCGTTTTAACGTGACGGTTTTAACCTCACTTGACCACCCCGTAAATCGAATAGATTGATAACCGTCACTAAGTGCAGATACTTGCCCTAAGTACACCTTTTGCGACCATTTATGTTCTGTATTAAATAACTCAAAGTAGTCATCAGGCTCATCGACAGTAGGATGTTGACAATAAGCAAAAACAATCTCATCTTGTGGTGATGATATAAGTAAAGCGGCAATACCTTGCTCGCTTTGCTTTGCAATTGACGCTGGTAAAGCTTGACTTGAAACTGACGATTGAAGTGCAATAACAGACGCTCCATCATCACTAAATTGTTGTAATTCAGTATAGTTATCAAGCCCTTCTATACGCTGTGCCATGGTCTCTGGATTGTTGGCTAACTCAGATAATTGATCATCAGTCAGCTGAGGCAAACTATGATATGCATAAAGGGTTTGAGGTTGACCTGCGATTTTGTAAGGCACCCAAATATGTGGTAATGCGTGCCCAGAAACGGGGCGTATTTCACTCTGTTTTGAGCCAAATAAACTCTCTGTCGTTTCTAACTCGATTGAATAATGAGTTGGAGTTTGAGGCAACTCAATAATGACTTTATCTTCCGTTAAATCAAAAACTCTTGCCTGCCCATAAACATCAAGCACACCACTAAAAACCGTTTTTCCATTTTGTTTTACATCAAAAGGTTCATCTGAAAAATAACAGCCATACTCTGGATGTGTTAAGGCAATATCTACATATCGATTAGCGACTTTTTCACCAGAATTGGTTTTGTTTTCACTCGTTAAATCGATATCCATAAACTGGTAATCTTTAGTAATTTTTAATTCTCGCCAAACGTTATTATTCCACACAACATAAATATAACCGGATGGGTAAAGAGAAGCTTCTTGAGGAAGAAAATCACTATTTTTTGCTTTAAAAGGCACCACAGGCACTAACACATTATCCCACTCAGCCATTTCTGTTTCTTTGGTTACAGGAGGTAATGATTCGCTCAGTAACAGGTTTATCTCTTTGGCTGAGTTCATACTTGGTAACGTCAAATACAGTGATCGATTTCTATCATCTAAATACGTAAATTCGACGAGACTCCGGTGTCCGTTTTTGCAGTCTTTTTTCGGTTTTACTGTCTTTTCATTGATGTTTTTTAATTTTGAAATCGAGATGGATGCGGCGTTATTAGGCCATTGTCCTGCAAACTCGATGACGATTTTATTATCATTCTTTTTTTCAGAAATAGGAGTAATGGATGAGGCGTTTGAACTTGAACGAAGTAAGGTCGGTTTTACTTTTAAACGAGAACGAGTAACCGAGGGGTTAACCACCTTGTCAATACGTTTTTTTAGACCACTTCCTTGAGCTAAATGCAGAGTATCGATACTTCTATGTTGGTTCATTAACGATAATGCTGCCCACTCTCCCTGTTCGACCAATTGACGAATACGACTGACGGTTTGAAATACCCCTTGTGAATCACTAATTGCAGAATGACGCTGTAAATTAATAGGTAACGACGCTTTTAATGAAGACAGATCGGTAAAACGATTAAGATGATTCAGTAATTCATTGGGAGTGAGTATATACGGTAAGTCTTTTTGGGTAAGTAGGCGACCGGGGATAAGTTTAAATTGGCAGAGCATCTGCATCTCCACATTCAGTGTATTGAAAGTATCTAAAAATAAATTGCCTGCTATATAAATATGAACAGAGAACTCAGTCAAACCCTATTGCCCTTCACACTTATCTTCCTAGGTCGACATCTCTTGTTTTTGTAAATATCCAACCTCTTAGTTACATTCTTAGCTTTGTACTTAATTCTCCTGTACGGACGAGAAACAAAAAACGGCCCAATTAAGGACCGTTTCATTGCTGTAATCTTTAAGTAAACGTCTAGCCTAACTGATTACCAGCCACCAATTTGCTTTTATTAAACATATTCTCTGGAGTTAATTTAGCGAGTGTTACTACCAATGTAACCTGCGCTATTAACGCTAATATGAAAATAAGTGGGTTATCAAAAATACCTGCAATTAGAAAACTGACAAGTGCGATTCCACCATTTAATAATGCATAAGGAAGCTGTGTCTTAAAGTGTTCGAACTGATCACATCCTGCTCCTGTTGAAGACAAGATCGTTGTTTCAGAGATTGGTGAACAGTGATCGCCAAACAAACCTCCAGAAAGAACAGCACCAATACAAACGAACAGTGGCGCATCAATTGCGATAGCTGTCGGGATAACCAAGTGCATCATAATTGCAAATGTTCCCCATGACGATCCCGTAGCAAATGAAATGATCGCTGCCAGTAAAAAAGATACCGCTGGCACTAACCAATATGGAAAGCCGTTTTGAGCTTGCTCTGCAATATAAGCTGCCGCACCTAACTCTTTACCAACTGAACTCAGAGTCCATGCAAGAATAAGGATGATTGCAACTTGCATCATGTTACCCATCCCTTTCATGTACACAGAAATACCATCCGATAGACTTCTTACTTTGTTCATTGCCATTAAAATAATTAGTGTAAATGCAGCAAAAAAGTAAGCGGTAGACAAAGCAGAACGAAACACTGAACCAGAAACTTTTTCAAATGGGAAACCTAGAGGCGCAAGCATAAATACCAGAACAGCACCCATCCCCAATAATGGTGCCCATACAAACGAGGCTTTTGCATTTTTATGCGTGAATATTTCTTTTGAAATATCAGATGATGCATGAAGTTCCCCCTTACTTGCTATCGCTTCAGCTTTTGCCATTGGACCAAAATCCAATTTCTTCAATGCGACAAGTGGAACAATCGCTATCGCTAAAATTGCGTAGAATTGATATGGAATAGCGCCTAAAAATGCATCCCAATCCGTAATATCAGTGACATTTAATGCCGTAAATTCTTTCTGTATTAACCCCATGATATACACACCCCAACCAATGAATGGAATTAAAATGGCCACAGGAGATGAGGTTGAATCAATAATGAAGGCCAGTTTTTGACGAGAGATTTTTAATTTATCGAAAAGAGGACGAAAAACTGGACCAACAATTAATGGCGTACCTAAATCAGAGAAGAAAATGATGATCCCCCCTAGCCATGCCGAGGTTTGTGCCTGAAATTTACTTTTTACCCAAAGCGTTACTTTTTCTGCAAACGCAAGGCCACCACCCGACTTCTCCATTAGCGCAACAAATCCACCAATGAAAACCAGCAATACAATCACTCCGGCATTATAGCTATCTGTTAGTTGAGGAGAGATATAACTTTTAACCATAACACCAAATGTTTCAAACGGGTCAAGCGTGGTAAACAAACCGTTTAGCATTGCTACTCCACTCAAAACACCCGCAAAAAGACCAACCACCACATTACGCGTCGTTAACGAGATAATCAGCGTTATAGCAATGGGGATAAGGGAAGTAATGTCTGTCTGTTCCATAGTAACGTTCCTTTTTATACTGCAAAAGAGCAAATACTTATTCAATTAAATTGACTATATATTTCACAACAGCAAATGTATAGTTTTTTATTCACTTTTTATGAGTTTAAATTCACACATGTATCGAGAGTCTCATTTTAGAAACCACAAGGTATTCACCAAAAAGCATTCCAAGCAAAAAACCATTCACAGAACATATAAATGAAGGGTCGCCGATACTTTATTTTATAAAAGTGCTTGATTTGCAGCAATTTTAGGCTTTCACCTCTTTTCTATTAGCTACAGATATTCTTCAATCATTCATAAGCTGCTTAATTAAGAGAGCAAGGATATGCCTAGATTAATTACGTTAATGATTATCTTATGTTTAGCATTTAATAGTTATGCAAAGGAAACCATTTGGACAAATGACAATATTCATTTCAATTCTCTAATCTACGCTCAAAATTCTGATGATGCTTTTATTCAATCCGTAGTAACTTATGATTGTAAGAAGATCGAGATTTCAGTCGGGTTTAATGAAGCACCTAAATCCTCTTTAACGGCTGTGATTAATGACAAAAAAATTAAGCTCAATAAATTTGGTGTGAATTATTATGGGTATGCCGTATACAAACCACAAAATGAAACAGCAGAAGAACTGTTATTGGATCAGTTTAGACAAGAAGAGTCGATTCATTTAACGGATACTCTTGGTGATAGCTACTATTTCACGACTCAATATTACTCTCAAGCAATGAAGCATAGACTCACAACTTGCTTAAAAAATCGAGAAAAGTATTCGCTGCAAGATAATAGCTAACTAATAATGATGGGATTCTTTCATTGCTTTCTTTAGACATTCAGCGGCTTTTAGAAAAACAGGGCCTTTATCTGAATTTTGGCTACTGATTAGCCCGCATCCCCATGAGATATCACCATCAAAAAATGCAACATCACATCGCTTTATTTGTTTGGACTTTACATACGGTTCCGCAAGGTGTGTAGGTAAAATACTCCAAGTAAACGGTGACTTTTCCAAACACGATACAAGAAAATCAATGCGTGTTAAGACCTGATAATTAGCGCTGAATATCGCCACGTTATCAAGTTCAGCGGAGAGTAAACTTTGCAATATTAGCTGTTTCTTTGTTTGCATTAATTGAAGTGAACATGGCTCATGATCAAGTAATTCAGAATCAGCACTTACATATACACCAAAATGTATTGAACCAATGTTAATCCCTGCCAGACCTTTATGAGGCTTACTGCGATAAGATATTAACTGCAACGTTAGATCTACTCTCCCTTCTTGAATTGATTGGATAGCGAGATCCTTTTGTTGCGATAAGTAATTCACTCTCGTATATGGAAATGCACTTGATAGCTCTTGTTCTGTTTTAAACAATACTGATACCGGCATTGTTTCGTCATAACTGATGGTCAAACTATCTTCTATATCGCTACCTATATTATTTGCAATATTTTGAACTTCTAAACGTTGTTCAAGCAGTAAGGTAGCGTACTTATATAAACGGGTAGCATCTGGGGATAGCTTTGGCGTTTTTCCTTCTCGATTAAATAGCTCAACACCCCAATCTATCTCAAGAAATGCAACCAATTGATGAACCGTTGATCTGTCTTTTTTAAGCTTTCTTGCTGCAGCACTAAAAGACCCTTGCTCTACCACCGTTGCAAATGCTTCTAATTGATCAAACGTAAATGTCGCCATAATTCTTCACCTTTTGTTGGGTTAATCCCAACATACCAGAGATTACATGTGCGATAAAGCACGCAATAATAACCATATTGATGAAACACATCCTCTTCCATTAAGGAGAAACAATGATGAAACGTTCTTTTATTTCGACTGCTTTAATTGGTGCACTTACTTTATCGACCATTGCTCCAGCCGCACAAGCATGTACTCGTATACTCTGGAAGACACAAGATCACGGTACGTTTGTCACTAGAACAATGGATTGGTCAGAACAAACACATCCACATTTAATGAATTTCCCTGCAGGCAGCTCTTATTTAACTCACAGTGAAAAATCAAATAAAGTGACATCTAAATACGATGTAACAGGCTTAACTACCTATGGTTTTATTACTGATGGCGTTAACTCAAAAGGCTTAAGCGGTAATGTTTTGTACGACGGCGAAATGGACTTAGCGGTTAAATCATCTAGTAAAAATGGTTCATTAACTTACTTACGTAATATGTTATCTCAGTATAAATCCGTTAATGAAGTGGTTGCCGCTATCAATGAAGAAGCACCTTCTATAGAATTTGTTGAAGGTGTGCCGATTCGTATTGCTCTTCACATCTCATTTCAAGATACCACTGGTGATAGCGCCATTGTTGAATGGAGAAATGGAAAACCTCAAGTATGGCATGGTAAACAATACACTGTAATGACAAATCAACCAGGTTACGCGCAGCATCTTGCTAATGTAGAGCGTTCAAAACGTGGTTGGGGTGAACAAGAACAACAATGGAGTCAAACGAACCTTGGGACTGGCGGCAATACCAATCCAGAAGACCGTTTTATTCATGCAACTTACTTTTCTGGTCACTTAAATGAACCAACAAGCGTAATTAACGGTATTTTAAAGTTAGATTCAACAAGTTTTAAAATACCTCACGATGCACCAAATAAAATGATCAATGGAAAAATGGCGGGTTATGCGACGGAGTACTCTGTAAATCGCCACCTTGATTCTGGTGAAACAGTAGTCCGCTATCAGTGGGGCGATGCATTTAATCAAGTGCAATACAACGTTAAAGAAATCCAGCAATCAGGAAAATTTGTTAACTTTAATATTTCAACGCCAAACTTAGCTGGAGATATTACGGAAAAAGCGATTCATTCAGCAAAATAGTTTTAGCTAATACCATACATAAGAAAAAAGCCGAATGCATAATACATTCGGCTTTGTTACTACAATAAAGTAAAAATTAACTATCAGCAGGGAAAACCACACCAGTTTGTTTGCGGATTTCAGTGGTTACTTTTGATATAAGCAATGAACGCTCAACCGCTTGCATATCCATTTGATTCAATTCAACTTGCTCGGCAAATTTAAACGCTTCATAAAACATTGGGTTGGCGTTTTGTTCAAGGGTCAAGTCTTCTGTTTCTCCACCACGATTCACTTTCGTTACTTTTTGGCCAATAGATATCATCTCAGCTAAGATCGCCCCCTCTTCACCTTGGATCTCACTGGGTACATAAGAATTACTGGTCTTAGAGTGCATAACAACCACATCAAAGCCATCATAGCCACAAATGATACTGCCGTTACCATCAACACCAGAATCTAGCAGATGTGCCTGTGCTTGAATGGATGTTGGCTCACCAAATAACTCAACCATAGAACCAACACAATAAAAACCGATATCCATAATCGAGCCATTTGAAAACTCAGGATTAAAAGTATTTGGGTTTTCACCATTAAGGTATTTAGGGTAACGAGAAGAGTACTGACAATAGGTGATGTGCGCTTTTCGAATCGCTCCTAAACTTGGCAAGTGCGACTTAATTTGCTGAAAGTTAGGTATATATGGCGACATAAAGGCTTCAAACAGCACCACGTTATTCTCTTGTGCGGTTTGATAAGCGAGTTGTGCCTCTTGGTAATTTGAGGCGACTGGTTTTTCACAAATGACGTGTTTACCCTGCTTCATCATCTTAATAGATTGTGGAGCATGAAATGAATTTGGGCTTGCGATGTACACCGCATCCACTTCATCACACGCCGCTAATTTATCTAAACAATCAAAGGTTAAACTTACGCTAAATTTATCAGCAAATGCTTTAGCTTGTTCAATTGAGCGCGAATACACTGCAGATATTTGATATTTGCCACTCTCTAGTGCAGCCGCTAAAAATCGTTCAGTGATCCAATTGGTTCCAATAACAGCAAGTTTTATCATGATTCAATCTCTTTATTGGTTTTCTGTTGTTTATTTCGCTTGAAGTGCTTGAGTTTTAAACTGAACACCCGCCCAACCGGTTACCATAAAATTGCGAATATTTTGATGGTCATCCCCTTGTGGATTCTCTAATACGTCATGACGATAATATTGCCCAAAACACGCTAATGCTTGCTCTACACTGAGTTGATTCAATAATGCGAAAGCAAAAATTTTGCATGAGCCATTATTTTGATCAGCCAAATTAACCGTATTACCATTCGCAAATTCTGTTGGCGTAAAGTCATAGTGAGACTCAATCACGGCCATGGTTTCGGTAAATTCAATCAATTCAGGCTGTGTGCTTAGTTTTTCAATAAATGCGTTTAACGTCATCATGACTTCCTTTTATCAACTTGTTTCTATCTGATCCAATACAAAAAAACCTAGATAGACGTTCTACCTAGGTTTCAATTATTTCGCTAATAGGTCTTGCCACTGTGGGTTTTTATTCATGTAATGAACCACATAAGAGCAGACAGGCACGATCAATAAATTAGATGCTCTCATCTCATGTAAGAATGACTCCATCATTACTTTGCCATAGCCTTTTCCTTGTAGCTCATCAGGGATCCGAGTACTTATTACATCGAGAATATTGCCTTTCTTTTCGTAATACACTTTAGCAACAGTCTCTCCCTCAAGCGCTATGCGATAACACTTATTATCAGGATCATGAGTTATCATATTCATGCCTACATTCCCTCTTCCTTCTCAAGTACAACTACTTTAATCAGTTCCACTTAAAAATGCGAGTTTCGTTTCCTTCTTGTGGCGCTTCTGGGATATTTAACGACAATAAGAATGAAATAAAGGCCATTGTTGCGCCTACGTAAAACACCGCTGCTGGTGACACAAGCCATATCACACCAAAGCTCACAGGGATAACCACTGCTGCAATATGGTTGATAGTAAAGGCCACACCCGCCGTTGATGCCATATCAGCCGGATCGGCAATTTTTTGGAAATAGGTTTTAATCGCTAATGCTAAAGCAAAAAACAGATGGTCGATAATGTACAGTGCTGCCGCCATTTCTGAAGTTTGTACCAATGCATAACCAACAAAAACAAAAATTAAACCGATGTATTCGAACATAAGAGCTTTGCGCTCACCAACGACACCAATCCAACGTCCTATCTTCTTAGCAAATAACCAGTTAAATACGTAGTTGGCTAAGAACAATAACGTGATTTCAGAAGCCGAATACCCGAACTTCTCAACCATTAAGAAGCCAGCAAACACCATAAAGATCTGACGACGAGCACCACTCATAAAGGTTAATGCGTAATACAACCAATAACGTTTACGTAGTACCAGTTTCTTAGTTTGTTGTGTTTCGGTTTCAAAGTTTGGAAACGATAACCACATAAAGATCGTCACTATTAATGCAATTGAGCCTGCAATGAAGTAAATCCATTTAAATTCTAATTGCACTAATTCAAGCAATACCCATAACACGCCATAAGTACATAAAGAAGCAAGTGCACCGATAGAGATAAGCTTACCGAGCATCTCTGGAGCTTCTTCTTTGGTTAACCATTGCAGTGATAGAGACTGTTTTAAGGTTTCAAAATAGTGGAAACCTACCGACATCAATAATGTTGTGCATAATAAGCCATATACACTTGGGAAGAACCCAGTAATCGCAACACCTACCGCTAACATCACCAAAGAGAGGATCATGAACTTCTGCTCACGAATAAAAAGAAGGACGAAAACAGCAGTAAAGGCTAGAAAACCTGGGATCTCACGCACACTTTGCAATAGCCCAATATCTGCACCAGTAAAAGCCGCTTTTTCTATTACAAAGTTATTCAACAGTGCATTCCACGTAGAGAAAGCAATAGGAACAACAATAGATATTAAAATCAAAAACGTTTTGGGATTTCTCCACTGAGCTAGACTCGACATAATAGTGACTCTTATTAATATTTAGATTTACACACTGTAACATATTTCGTTGAAACATCGTCTTAGCCCATGGCGATCTTTACTTTATTTACCTTTTAATAATGAGACTAAGTACTGAATAGTTTCTGACACTTGTTCTGTTTTGGTATAAATCCCAACACTGCCTGATTTTTCTGATCCTTGTGAAAGCGTCACAATTCCCAACTCCGCCATTTTATCTTTAACTTGATCGGTATAAGGCATGATCGCATCACTGGTTTTTAGCATATCAATACTGGCTTTTAAGGAGTTAAGTTCATACACAACCCCTGTTTTTTGCTGTTTAAGATTGAACGCTTCCATACCTTCATCATTCAAAATCTTCGTGTGTCTGATGTGATCTGGGGTGACTTTTATTAAAGGGTAATTATCCAACTCATTTGATGCTAGATCATTTGATAACAATGGATGCCCTTCCCTTACAAACCACGCTTCTTGTTCGATAAATAAAGGCATAAACAATACACGATGTCTTGGATCGATATTTTCGATTTCATGACCGATAAAAAGATCAATATCACCATTGAGTAATTGATTTAGCATAGAGAGACCATTACCAAACTCGATATACATTGAATTATTTGGATGCTGCTCTACAAATTGTTTAATCACTTCAGAAGCAAAGCACTCCCACCACGCCTCACCAATTCCTAACTTTATCTTACCCTGACTTCTGGCTTTCATGTCGGTCAGTTGATGCATCATTTGACTGTGTTTTTCAAACAAATCTTGTACATAACGATAATAAAGCCAGCCAGAACTAGTCAGTTCAACTCCTTTGGATTTTCGATGAAACAAAATCACATCCAAACTTTCTTCTAGTTTCTTAATTGCTGTCGTTAATGTTGGTTGGCTAATAAACAGTTTTTCAGAAGCACCTTTAATGCTGCCTTGCCGAGCCACTTCATAAAAATAGCGTGATGATTTATCCATAATAAACACTCAGTAATTATTCTGACTTCACAATACCCATGATATAAATTTTTTCTATATCAGAGTTCAAATTATCAATTATTCATCACCGTTTTTTTTCGCTATATTGCGTTTAATTTCTTTTAGTTAGTGGAATACAAATATGGAAAAGCGTTGGTGGCATAACAGTGTTGTTTATCAAATTTACCCTCGTAGCTTCTGTGACTCAAATAATGATGGTATTGGTGATCTACAAGGCATTATTAGTAAACTGGATTACTTGCAAGGTCTTGGTATTGATGTAATTTGGCTTTCTCCGGTTTACCAATCGCCAATGGATGATAACGGTTATGACATTTCTGATTATCAAGCGATTGCGGCTGAATTTGGCACCATGGAAGACATGAAGCGTTTAATGCAGCAAGCAGAAGATCGCGGCATTAAAGTGGTCATGGATTTAGTGGTTAACCACACATCGGACGAACACGCTTGGTTTGTTGAAGCTAAAAGCGATAAAAATAGTCAATACCGTGATTTTTATATCTGGCGTGATGCAGGTGAAAACGGCGAAGCACCAAGTGACATCGGATCCATTTTTGGTGGTTCTGCATGGCAATGGGATGAAGAGAATCAACAATACTATTTCCATTTATTCTCTAAACGCCAACCAGATTTAAACTGGGAGAACCCAGAAGTTCACCAAAAAGTATTTGATATGATGAACTGGTGGATTGACCAAGGTATTGGTGGCTTCCGTCTAGATGTTATCGATTTAATCGGCAAAGAAGTCGACAAGAAAATCACAGGTGATGGCGAGCGTCTTCACCCGCTTCTTCAAAAAATGAACCAAGCGACATTCGGTGATAAAGATCTGCTTACGGTGGGCGAAACATGGGGAGCAACACCTGAAAGTGCTCAACTTTATAGTGACCCTGCTCGTCATGAGCTATCGATGGTGTTCCAGTTCGAGCACATTACCCTACTTTGGGAAGATGGCGATAAATGGAAGCCTAAGCCGCTTGATCTCACCTTATTTAAGCAAGTGATGACCAAATGGCAAGTAGAACTAAACAATAAAGGTTGGAACTCGCTATTTTGGAATAACCACGATTTACCTCGAGTTGTCTCTAAATACGGTTGTGATGGCCAATATCGTGTTGAGTCGGCAAAAATGCTGGCAACCACTCTACATATGATGAAAGGCACGCCTTATATTTTCCAAGGTGAAGAGATCGGCATGACGAACGTCGCATTCGATACGTTAGAAGAGTACAAAGACATTGAAACGTTGAACTTCTATCGAGTAAAAACCGAATCAGGCGTAAGTCATGAAAGTATGATGAAAGGGATCCACGCCAATAGCCGTGATAATGCTCGTACACCAATGCACTGGGATAACTCTGATAATGCAGGATTTACTCAAGGTACGCCTTGGATCAAACTGAACCCGAATTACCCTGAGATCAACGTTGCCGCAGCGCTAGAAGATAAAAACTCGATTTTCTATCACTATCAAAAACTGATCGCTCTGAGAAAGCAGAACCCAGTGATTGTCTATGGTGATTTTATTCCTCTGTTTGAAACGCACTCTGCCGTGTTTGCTTATGAGCGTAAAGATAATGAACAACACTTCATTGTATTAAACAACTTTAGTGCAGAGCCACAAACATTAGCATTGCCTGAGCATATTGCTAACCGCTCTGTAGAGTGCTTGATCAGCAATCTTGAGCCAACAACACAATTAGGCTCTGAGTTGATACTAGCACCTTATCAAAGCTTGGTTTTAGCTCTTTAAAGATTATTAAAAACAAAAAAGCCACCTGACCTTCTTTTACTATTAACTAGTCCAGAAAGTAAGGTGGCTCTTGATTTATATCATGCTAATTTTTATATTTCTTAACCACTGTAGCTATTCCCTGACCAAACCCTATACACATTGTTGCTAAACCGTATTCTCCTCCATGAGTTTCTAGTACATTAATAACACTACCTACAATACGAGAACCTGAACAACCAAGTGGGTGCCCTAGTGCAATTGCCCCTCCATGCATATTAATATCATCCATTCGGTTCGTTAATTCCATTTTTCGAATGCAGCTGATTGCTTGAGCGCCAAAGGCTTCATTTAGTTCAAATTTATCAATGTCATTTAACGTTAATCCTGCACGTTTTAACGCTTTATCTGAAGCAGGTACTGGGCCAATCCCCATAATTGCAGCGGGTACACCAGCAGTCGCCATTGAAACAATTTCTGCTCGAATAGTTAAACCTAATGATTTTGCTTTTTCTTCACTCATTACCAACAATGCAGAAGCGCCATCCGATAGTGCTGATGACGTTGCTGGTGTAACCGTACCAGCAGGTGAAGGGTCAAAACATGGACGCAATTTACTAAATGATTCAATGGTTGCATCTTCACGAATCACTTCGTCTTTATCTACTATAATAGGTGCTCCCATTTCATCATGACCAGGTGTAGGAACAATTTGATCTTTAAAGTAACCTTTATTTTGAGCTTCAAGACTCAACTTATGTGAACGCACACCAAGTTCATCTTGTTCTTGACGTGAAATATGATTCAATTTTGCTAATGCTTCTGCCGTTAGTCCCATAGCTGCCGATGCTTGCGCCATGACAAAATCGGATGGTCCCGATAAATCAACACCATGTGTCATAGGAACATGTCCCATATGTTCAACACCCCCAACAATAAAGACATCACCTTCACCAGCCTTAATTTGACGAGCTGCGATATGTAGAGCATCCATTGACGAACCACATAAACGGTTCACCGTTGTTCCTGTTACTTCAACAGGCAACCCGGCTTGAAGTGCAACTATTTTAGCTAAATTAGCGCCTTGCTCTAAAGTCTGCTGTACACAGCCCCACACAACATCTTCTACATCTAATGAATCAACCTCTGGGTTTCTCTCCATAAGAGCTTTGATCAAATGAGCACTTAATTTATCCGCACGAATGTTACGGAAAACACCATTTTTTGATTTACCCATTGGGGTACGTACAAAATCTACAATTACTGCTTTAGTCATGATCTATTCTCCAATTAAGCGTGCATGTTAGGGACGGTGTAAGTAATGTTATCAGCAAGAACTTCTGACATTTCTGCCGCAGATTGTTGAATTTCTTCTGGTGTTTTCATATCCATTTGGTAAACCAAACCACCGCGGAATGGTGGGAAGCCAGTACCATAAATCATAGCTAAGTCCGCTTCCTCTTTAGAGGCGATGATATCTTCATTAAGTGCACGTTTGGCTTCAAACATCATAGGTAAAATTAATGCATTAATAATTTGCTCTTCTGTTAACTCTAAGGTCCCTACACTATTAAATAATGTGGAAGCTTTCTCATTAAATTCTTTAACTGGACGACCGCGTTTATCTGTTGACCAATTATAAAATCCACTACCATTTTTTTGACCTAGCAAATTATTATCAAACAACCTTTGTACAATATTATTCTCAGGCAGAGGCATATGTGAGTAGTTTTGAGACATCAGTTCAAGCACATGAGCAGAGGTATCCATTCCCACAACATCAATCAATTCAGCAGGTCCCATTGGCATACCATATTTCTTCATTGTTTTTTCAATAAAGCTAAAATCAGCACCTTTCGCCAATAAATTAGAATAAGCTCGCATATATGGTGTTAATATACGGTTTACAAAAAAACCAGCACAGTTATTAATAACTATTGGTGTTTTCCCAATTTGATTTACATATGTAACTGCTTTTTTCACTGTTTCTTCGCTAGTTTTCTCTCCACGAATAACCTCAACAAGAGGCATCTTATTAACTGGATTAAAGAAATGAATGCCAATGAAGTTCTCAGGATAATCTAAAGAAGAAGCCAACTGTGTAATACTGATTGTCGAGGTATTAGAAGCAATAACGGTATTTTCTTTTGTTGCATCCTCACACTCTTTTAAAACAATACTCTTCACTTTTGGGTTTTCTACTACAGCTTCTACCACCATATCTGCTTGCTTCAAAGAGTCGTATGTTAATGTTGGTATAATATTATTTAATGCCGTTGCTGCTTTTTTAAAGTTAATTTTTCCACGCTTAACTGGCTTCTCAAGTAAGTTAACCGCTGTACTTAAGCCAAGATCTAAACCAGCTTGATTAACATCTTTTAATGGTGAACGAATGCCTTTAATTGCATTAGTATGAGCGATGCCTCCCCCCATAATCCCAGCACCAATCACTGCACATTCAACCGTTTTTTCTCCAGCTAATTTTTTTGCCTTACTTTTTACGGCTAAATCAGCCAGATACACATGGCACATTGCTGCTGAATGACCAGTATTAATTAGGCGCTCAACGACACCTTCAATTTCATTTTTCAAAGACTCATCACGGCTCTCGTTTGCTGATTGTTCAATCACATTGACAATCGTCATTGGAGCTGGGTAATTAGGACCAGCGGCTTTCGCTATCATTCCTTTGGCAATACCAATGGACATTTTTAATTCATAACTAGATAAAGGAATTCTTCCCTTTTTCATTTCACGAATAACTTTATAATTTCGTTTACCATCTACGCATTCAGTAATCAAATTAACCGCCGAGGTCATCGCGTCTTTATTTTCAACAATGCCATTGATAAAACCATCTTTTAATGCTTTTTCTGCTTTAAAATTTCGACCTGAAGTTAACCAAGTCAATGACGTATCAAGACCTACAAGACGAGGCAGGCGTGTTACCCCTCCCATAGCAGGGAAAATACCAATCTTAACTTCAGGAAAACCAACAGAGATATCAGGTGTACCTAAACGAAAATCACTTGAAAGAGCAAATTCAGCGCCGCCACCATAACAATGGCCCTTAATAATGCTTACCGTCGGAAATGGAAGATCTTCGAGTTTATTATAAACAGAGTGCGTATAAGCTAGATGCTCTCTAGCACCGCCTTTAAATAAAGGTAAAAACTCATTAATATCAGCACCAAAAGCAAAATTGTCCGTTGAAGTGGTAATGATTAACCCATTAACTTTTGCAGTAAGGAGTAGTTGGTCAAGTAAAGTACTTAACTCTTCGATGACTGCTTTTGACATTAAACGAGCCGGCGAAAAAAAATCTAAAACAGCGATGTCTTTCTCAGCAAGAGTAAGATTAAAATGAGCACCGTTAAACAACATAATAATATCCTTTTTATGATATGAAATAGGAAGTCAATTCATCATCACTTCCCATTTAAAATTCTAGTGAATTAAACCGCTTTTAATTGCTTCCGATTTTAAGTGTTCTCGTAAATCTGGATGAGCAATACTAATTAGTAATTCAGTTCGTTCTTCATATGACTTATTCATCAAACGTACAACGCCATATTCAGTCGCAATATAATCAACATCTGAACGTAAATAGGTAATCGGCGTTCCTTCAGGAAAACCCACCATAATATTTGAAATTAGGTCGCCTTCTTTATTGGTATATGCTGATTTAAGCGCAATAATAGATTTGCCACCTTTGGACATTTTCGCTGCACGAGCAAAATCATATGCTCCACCAGTACCAGAAATTTGTCGATATCCCATTCCTTCAGCAGTTACCTGACCTGTTAAATCTACTGCAATACATGTATTAACAGAGGTAAAACAATCATGTTTAGAAACAAGATATGGGTCAGTCACTTCGTAACATGGTTCTATAACTAAATTATCCGCTGTTTTTAAGTAATCTAATAAATTCTGATCACCCATAGCTAATGTACAAGTAACATTGGCTGTCGGATCTACAGCACCAGCTTGAATTAATTCAACCATTGAACTGGTAAGCATTTCAGTATGGATCTTTATGTTTTTCTTGTTTTTAAGGGCATACCCGACTGCATTAGAAATTGAACCAATTCCAATTTGTAACGTACATCCATCATCAACAATATCAGCAACAATTTCACCAATTTGAATATCAGTATCACTGACCTTCTCACTTGGAATTGCAATTAGTGGAAGGTTTGACGTTGTAACAGTTGTTGCTTCATCAAGATGAATACAGTTACGATAACCACCACAATGAGGCACGTTTTCATTAACAATTAAAATCACTTTCTCTGCATGGCTTGCCATCAATTGGGAACCTAACCCACCAATGGGACCCAAACTACAAAAACCCTCGCCATCCGGTGGTGATACTTCTAATGCCACAGCATTTGGTTTTAATTCTAGGAATAAGTCTTTCATACTACTGTAATGTGTTGTATTTAATTCCATATTTCCTAGTGAACGCATAGCACGCTCTAATGGACCTAAAAAAAGACTTCGATAATAAATACGTCCTTTATATTCTGGTAACATGAATTCTTGTTTAGGGTTTAAAATCATTCCACTGATTATTTCAACATCTTTAAGTTTTGAGCTCATTTTTTCGAGAGTCGTCAAAAACTCATAAGAAACACCAATAGCACCACTAACCCATAGACGATCACCTGATGTTATTTCAGATACAGCCTCTGACATCGATACAAAATTTAATTTATTCATAACATACTCTTTTACTAATTTTATTGATGAATAGCGTTAATCGTTATTTGTAATCCACTCCTTCAATTTCAAATCCATTTATTTGAGAAAATTCTTTTCTATATCCTTCATAATCACCTACGCTTGGATCTTTATAGTTAGATGAATTAATATTCTTAATCATTTCTTTTATTTTATTTTGAACTTCAGGATTAAGTTCGAAGTTATCTGCACGAATTAATCTCTGATCGTCAGTAGGCGTTCCATTTGGGTTATATAAATAACCTTGCATAATACGATGCATATGCTGAATTGCAGTTTCATCTTCACCACGCTCTTTTAGCTCTTTCATTAAAGCCAAAACATAAGTCGATAGACCTGGAATAAATACAGAAGCCTTAGAGACAATAGCCTTACAAACAGCAACATAAGCATGGCCATTAATATCTGATAATTTGGTATCTAATAAATCAGCAGTTTGATGTAAGTGTTCTTTCGCTTTACCTAACGTTCCGCCAAAGTAAACAGGATAAGTAACTTCTGACCCTATATAAGAGTATGCAATAGTTTTAAAATCCGTATCTAAAACATCTGCTTCTTTTAATACTTCTACCCATTCTTGCCAATCTTCTCCACCCATCACTTTAACAGTAGCCTCTATCTCATCGTTATTTGCCGGCTCTAAAGTCACTGGAATCATCATTTCAGGCTCAAAACTAATAAAATTACCTGTGAATGGAGAATCAATAGCTTTTAGTTCAGATTTCCACTTACCTTCCCCATTTGGCTTAGGACGGATCCCTGTAGCTAAGCTATATACTAAACAATCAATTTTCCCAAAGTTTTGTCGAATATAATTAATTACCTTAGTTCGCATTTCTAAACTAAAAGCATCACCTATAAAATCTTCAGCAATTAATCCCTCTTCTTTTGCGAAATGTTGAAAAGATAAATTATTATGATAACCAGCGGTACCCGTATCACTTTCTGTAGGCGGGCGTTCATAAGAAACATTTAAAGTATTCGCTCTTCCACCAAAAGCTAATGAAATTCTTGAGGCAAGCCCTAATCCTGAAGAACCTCCAAGAACCAAAACGTTTTTAGGTGCATTATTTATTTGAGGCAAATTTTTCACATCTTTAATTTGCTGCCTAACTTGTTCTTTACACCCTAACGGATGACAATTAGCAGCAACGACTCCTTTGATTATTTTAATATCACTCATAATAACTCCAATATAAAATTAAATTTCATAACTACAATTATAAAAACATATTACACAACACTTAAATATGACTTATATCTCATTTGAATTTTAATGGCTGTCATAGATAAATAAGTGGCTTAGAATGTCAACCAGTAACTAAACAACCATTAAAAATCTAGATAAATTGAACATCCTCAAAGAAATAATCAATTTGCTTTACATGTAAAATTTCATCTTTATCAAAAGTAAATTCTTTTTCTTCATTTATAACACCGACAATTAATTTACTATTGTTTAATTTACTAACATCAACTTTTTCATGGTCTAATATACATACATAACCATTCTTATTTGGTTTAGTTATATTAATAATATATTTATTATCATTTGGTTCATCAATAACCTGCATAGCTTGAGATAACGATATTTTTTTTCTTAAATAATCCTCATGCCATTGATTATCAAAGTCAAAATTATTCATATTATTCTCCATATTTAGATAGATAACTAAAAATAATACGTTACACCGATACGGAATTGTCGTTTATCATCTGCTACTTTAAACGAGCTACTTGAGTGAGACCCTTTATTATTAACATGACTAAATGTTTCTTTATAAACTCCCATTAGCCACCATTTTTTATTATCAGTTAAAGGTGTTCCTATCATAGTTTCAATTAATAGATCTTGTGTAACTACATTATCAAAATCGAGGTATGAGTATTGAGGGTTTATCATCATATATGTCCCTTTCTTACCTAGATAGATGGAATTAAACAAATTTAATTGCATACCAGTACCATCATCCATACCGATTCTTTTTGCGCTATTATTTACGTCGGCCTTAACTACAGCCACATTTGGGAAAAGAGACCAATTACTTAACACTGGTATTTTTGAAATAGCACCAACGGCTACTATATTGTCTATTGACGTCGAATCATCATTTGATTGGTCAAGATAATCTAAGGAATAACCTGCTTTTGGTAGCCATTCATAACCTGTCCCAAACACTTGATACCAACGCGCTCGGAACTCACGTAAATCCATACCGTTTTCATAACCAGATTGCTCTGCGCTTTCTTTTTCAGCTACTGTCGCTGATAACATTGTTAAAAACTGATTGTCTTTATTAAATGAACCACCTACATTAAATATTGATTGCACAGCAAAATCATTATCATTGCTATTTGTGCCTACATAAACCTGAAGTGAAGACATAAGACGAGTAACATCAGCAG
This sequence comes from Aliivibrio sp. S10_S31, assembly GCF_014694495.1. Lineage (NCBI taxonomy): Bacteria > Pseudomonadati > Pseudomonadota > Gammaproteobacteria > Vibrionales > Vibrionaceae > Aliivibrio > Aliivibrio sp. S10_S31. Next base: position 25,788 of record NZ_JAAUWR010000007.1, read on the forward strand.
GATCTGGTGCATCTTCAGAAAACGCTGCACTTGAGAATGTAAGAAGTAAACTTAATGGAATTAATTTGTTCATAATTAAACCTTAATTAATATTATAAATTTAACACGAAAAAAATTTAACTCATTTCAAAAGAAAATAAAAAAGTAATAAAAGCTAATATTTTTTTCATGCCACTGCGATGATTAATATAATATTAATTTAACTTTTTATATTCTTGCCAATTTAAGCCAATAATTTGATTAAATTTGCCAATGATATTGTTTCTGACTTTGATCACATAAACCAATTAAAAAATTCAATTATCAAATAATATTAACTAAATGCGCCATACAATTGACCTACTGCGCCATAGAGCATAGATGTGATTTAGTTCACCGACAACAATTGACAATTTTATTAAAATGCCACCATATGTAGCTCATACTAACTTTATAATTATTATCAGTAGGTTAAGGTGAAAAGATGCTCAACCAAACAAACACTAATCACTATTTTTTGCATGCTGGTTGGTACAAACTACTTGCAACCCAGATAAAAGAATCCAATGTTGATATAACAAAATATAATACATACAAAGATATTACGGCTAATAATGATGGTGAATATGACATTCGTTCATTGCGAACTCTCCATAGTGAAATTATTAACGATTATCAAAACTTTAAAATGTCAATTCAAGCGGCAAAACATGTAACCCCTTTTACTTTTGGATGTTATTCAATCGCTCTTTCTACATGTCGTTCGCTCTATGACTTTCTCAAGATAGCATGTGAAAACTTCATTTATATCGCCCCTCAAATTCGTTTATCCCTAAGCCAGAGTAATGGTGATATTGATCTTATACTCATTCAAAACCATTCCCCAAAAGATTCGAGAGTCACTAAATCTGGTTATGTGATCATTATTTGTACATTATTAGAAATGATGCGTAATCTAAACAATAAAGAATCTATTCCATTTCAGTTATATGCTCCAGATTTAAACTATGAAAATGATGAAAAAAAATACTTAGAGCAAAGGTATAACTGTACAAAACTAATTAATAAAGCAATTATTAAATTAAAATTCAAAGAAAAAGATCTTATTCATACCGTAAAAAACTATCATCCAGAAATACACCAACATAACTTATCATTTGTTCATCAACGTGTTGAAAAACTAAATAAAAGTGATATTTGCTTACAAATATGTGATATTTTCGAAAAATATGAATCTCTAAAAGATATTAATATCAATTCCGTTGCTGAACAATTACATACAAGTACTCGAACCTTAAATCGACGCCTTGCGAGTGTTGATACTAATTTTACTAATACTCTCAATTGCTATCGCTTAGATAAAGCAATTCGATTATTAAAAAATCCTGAAATAAGCATGACTGAAATTACTTACCAATTAGGATTTTCTGAATTAAGTAGTTTTTCTCGAGCATTTAAACGTTGGACTGGAGATTGCCCTACTAAATTACATACTTCATCAATTATTAATAATTAACTAAATCAGACAATGATTTAGCAGCTCGTGCCATTTTTTTATCAGAAGACTTGCATCACAAATATTATTAAAATTTTATTTAGAATAAAAATCGGTTATTACAGTAAATTAATTTATTTTAAATAATAAGGTACTACGATGAAAAATATAATGATATTTTTAATCTTCACTAGCGTATTCCTAACTGGTATTGCACAAGCATGTACTGGAATAAGACTAGTTGCTAACGATGGTTCACCAATATTTGGTAGAACCGAAGAATTTGGAGATGATGTATTCGAAGTTAACTGGAAAATTTTCCCGCGAGATTACACATTTCAAGGTTATACGCCAGATGGTAGCAATGGAAAACAGTGGAAAAGTAAATATGGTTTTGTAGCAGCTACTCCATTTGAAGTTGAACAAGCAGTTGAAGGGCTTAATGAGCATGGCCTTCAAGTTGGTGTATTCTATTTTCAACCATATGAGCAAGCAATATATCAAAAGTATATCCCCTCAAAAGCCAAAAATTCAATCGGTGGCTGGCAACTTCCTACTTATATAATATCTCAAGCAAAAAATGTTGATGAAGTAAGGTGGCTACTTAGTAAAGTAAATGTGGTTGATGCAATACCTTATCCTTATTATAAAGACTGGAACGTTTCCCCTAAGATCCACCTTGCTGTCAATGATGCACAAGGTAATTCTGTTGTCATTGAGTATTTAAATGGTGAGTTACATATTTTTGATAACCCATTAGGAGCGATAACCAATAAACCAAGATTTGATTGGCATCAACAAAATTTAAAACAATTCACCAACTTGCCAATTGACCAGCCCGTACCTTTTCAGAATAAATCAAAAGAAGTAATGAGGACAGGTCTCGATATTGATAGACTAGAAAGTATATCTGGCGAAATAACATCTGAATCTAGATTTATAAGAGCTGCTATGTATAGCCAAACAGCAGAACCCTTTGATACAGCATTAGAAGGCGTTCATGCCGCATTTAATATCTTAAATAACTTTGATATTCCTAAAGGGTTTAAACGTTATCGCCACTCTGATGGAAAAGAATATTCAATGTATTCTCAATGGACAACAGTTAGTGATTTAAGAAATAAAAAAATGTATATCCGTTCTTTTTATAGCCCTAGTGTAAAGTTGATTGATTTAAATGAAATTAATTTTAAAGATGGGAAAGTAAAAACATTTGAAATACCAATGAGCTTCGAGTTTGATAAAATAAAAATTAACTCTAACTAATACCATTAAATAAATTTAATTTAATTTAATTATCTCATAAACCAACTAATAAGTATTTAATAAAAAATAATATATATGGAGCAAAAATGAATAAATTCATCAAAACAACAATGTGTATTGCCGCATTATTCAGTAGCATTAGTTTTGCTTGTACAACTGTAGGGTGGTTATCCGACTATGGTATGATTATTAGCCGAACTCAAGACTGGTCCGAAAACTCTTTCCCAACACTCACTCGTATCGAAGCAGGCACAGTTCGCAATTTACATGGAACACCAACTGGCGATACTTATAAAACTAAATATACAATTGCTGGCATTTTAGCTTATAGCGGTCTTATACATGATGCTGTAAATGAAAAAGGCTTGCAGATGAATGGGCTTTATTACAAACCAATGACTCTACCAAAAGCTGAAAAAGACTCTGTTAGCCAATTAGAACTTGGCGGGTATATTTTAGCAATGTATTCGAGTGTAGAGGAAGCGGTAACTCATCTTAAAACGTTAAAAGTTGGTTCGGTTTCTATGCCAGGGGCTCCAGCTCCAATCCTTCTCCATTGGGCTATAACTGATAAAACTGGAGACCGTGCAGTTATTGAATATGACGCCGATGGTTTAAAAATCTACCGAGGTGAAGATGCAATGGTAATGACAAATCAACCTTCTCAGCAAATTCATTTAGATAATGTTAAAACAATCAAAAAATTTGGTCCCGGAATTGATTTTGGTTCAAAAGGAAATACAAACCCTGAAGATAGATTTAAAGAAGCGACTTACTTTAGATCTCAACTTAAAGATGCAACTTCTTCACGTAATGCAATGCTAAAAGTATTTAGTGTTGCACCTATAATTCCACAAGATGCTGCTAATATCTTAAATGGTAAGGAATCGACATATGCTACTGAATGGCAAATGACAACAAATCTAACTACTGGTGAAACTATATTTTCTTATCACTTCAATGACACATGGAATAATTTAGAGTGGAACTATAAATCAATTATTGAAAATACAGACTTTAAACCACTGCCACTATATAAATAATAGTAGTCATTAATATCAATAAAACCGTTCACAGTACGTGGACGGTTTTATTTTCTATATTTATTCAATGTGAATTTTTTACATCCCTTTAAACAAACTTTGAGCACTTCTGCTTACGGGTAATTTCGCGCTACCAATGTGAACACACAAATGCCCCAGTAAATCCTTTTTCACTTTTTCTATTTGAGCAACATTAACGATGCTTGAACGGTGAATTTGCCAAAAATGATCAGGATTGATCTTTTGCTGTAACTCTTTTAGCGAACTGCGAATAAGGTACTCCGTTATATCGATATCATTTTGCTTGGCATAAACCGAAACGTATTTATCCTCTGCTTTAAAATACAAAACATCTGCAACAGAAATCAAATGCAGATCCTCACCTTTGTACGCTTTAATCCAGCTTAAATATTCTGGCTGTTGCTGTGAAGACAGTTGCTGTATCTGAGCAAAAAGATCACTCAATACTTCTTGATTTTGGTTAGGCTCTGAATATTTATTTTGCTGAGTTAACCTTTGTTTTAGTTTTTCACAGGTAGCTTCAAGTCTGGTTTCAGAGATGGGTTTCAATACGTAATCAATCACATTAGTTTCAAACGCTTTTACCGCAAATTCGTCGTAAGCGGTAATGAAAACAATTAACGGCGCTACGGTACTTTTTTGTAATTTTGTCGCCAAAGCCATGCCATCTAGCTCTGGCATTTTTATATCCAAAAAGGCGATATCCGGTTGATGTTGCTCTATTGCATCAAGCGCTTCTTTACCGTTAGCACATACCGCTACAATATCTAAATCAAGCCAAAGATCGGATAACATTTTTTCTAAATGAAAGCGTAATAATGGCTCATCATCGGCAATAACGGCGGTAATGGATTGACTCATGAATACTCCCTATTTAATTGAAGTAATTTATCCGATGGAATAATCAGCTCTGCATTTACACCACCGTCTTTATTTTCAGTGATACGAACGGAAGCACTGCCATCGAACAAATCATGCAATCGCTGTTTGATATTATTTAAGCTCATTCCATGTCCTTTACTTGGTGGTACTGACTCCAATCCAATGCCATTATCAGAGATAACAACAATAAACTGGTTATTCTCTTGCTTAAACTGAACCATAAGATGCCCTCCCTGCGCACTCGGCTCTATACCGTGGGTAATGGCATTTTCAACCAGAGGCTGAATTAACAAAGGAGGCAGAGAAATAGACTCAATGATTTGATTATCGATGTCATACGTTAAACGATCCCCTAAACGGATCTGCTGAATCGATAAATAAGCATTTAATAACTCAATTTCTTGCTCAATAGTAATTAATGGATTTCGGTTTGTTTTTAACGATCCTCGGAGTAAATCCGTCAGCTTCTCTAGCATCAATTGTGCTTTGTTGCTGTCTAACTCAATTAACGCACTGATATTCGCTAATGTATTAAATAAAAAATGTGGCTCAATTTGACTTTGAAGCTGACTTAACTGGCTTAATACTAGCGCCTTTTCTTGCTCTAACTGCTTACGCTTAGAGAGTGCTAACGCTTGCTCTGCTAACATGGTTTTCTCAGTTGCATGAAAGTAATAGAAACAAATAGCAGTAAAGATTAACCCTAATAATACAATGGGCTGAAGTGCTTCTAAGGTGGCGAAATCGTCATATTTATTTAGCCATAATGATGCGTGAAATGTACCCAATGTGATAGAAAGCACCATGGCTAAAACGGTGGAATACGCTTTTTTTAAAGTGGGAAAGTTATTCTCTAAGACAAATGAGCATAAAACGGCACTATAGCCATAACCCAAACTAATAATGACGTGCTCATAAAATGGTGATGGCCAAATATTGCTCGTCATCATGGCGATAACCACACAGAATACCGTTGTGATAAGTAAACTTTTCACTAATTGCATTATCGTTTCTTTTCGCTCACTCATTAAAATCGCCCTTTTAGATTCAGTAACAGCATATGCTTATCGGATAAATTTGCATACGCTGAGTCGCTTTTTCCTGTCAAAAAACGCGCGGCAAATTCCATTTCTACACTTGAATCACCTGAATCATGAAGCAAATAATTTAGCCATTGCGTTGCTATCACTCCGTTATCTTCTGGTGAATACAAGGCATCAAATGTTGGGGTAAACTGACTTAACCATGAGATGTTTTTACTCCACTGCCACGTTGTCCATGCGTTAGGATCCAAACTCCAATGAAACATCATGTTATGTTGAACCATATTGACATGATTAAAGCCTTGTTGATATGACGGTGTTGCTACAGTAAGCGCATTATTCCATTCGTTTTTACTCCATGCTCGACTGTCATACCAATACTCTACAACGACACTGCTTCCGATTTCATTTGCCCAAGTTAGCCCTACCAGCGCTTGATAGGCATTTTCTTCTTTTTCTAACGTGACAGGATAACGTGTGATACTTGACTGCTGATAAGAAAGGTACTTTGATTGATACACTGCCGAGCCATGAAACTCCCACGCGGTATCTAGCACAGTAACGACACTTGCGCCCAACAACCCTTGTCGAACATCATCGTAATAAGCAACCCATTGGTATTCTGTATCTCCCACTAACGCATAGCGTCTTATGCCAATCCCTTGCTGTTCACTTTGTTCTTCTAATTCACTGCCTTCTTGTTGTGCCCATGATGAGTCGGTATAAATTAATGACCATTCACCTTGGTCATCAAAATAAGAGACCGAAGCGACACCCGCCCCTTCCTCTACTTGTATACCAACAGGATTTCGACGATAAGGCGTAAAAATATCCAACGGACGATAACCATAACCCACACCCCAATCGACTCTTACTTTACCCAATTGTAGATCCAATGGAATATCCGCAATATCAATGCTACTTTGCCAAAATAATTCACTTACAATCAGCTCACCTTCTGCACTTTTATCTTCTGATTGATTGCTAGATTGGTAATAAAGATCATTACCTTTAAGAGCCACCACCGCATTCCAGTTCTGATAACCTATTTGAACATCCAGTAATCCGTTAAACGACTCTTGGTGTTCATTGTCTGTCATTGGAGAAAAAACCGTCTCTCGCTGTTGAACCGTTTCGGCACTCAGCATCCAATCCCACTCGAAAGTCATCTCAGAAGCTTGAGCACTTAAAGAAGCCACCCAAGCACTACAATATACTAGCCGTTCTAGCCAAGGTTTCATGATCACAAATCCAACTGTTTGGTGCGTGACAGATAAGCAGGGTTATAATATTTATCGGCAATCTCTGTTGGTGTAATGTCTTTATATTCAATCACCGTTTTTTGATTGGTTTGAATTTGATCATTTAACACCATTGAGATCACTTTGGTTTCGCCTTCTCTTATCCCTTTAATAAACCACGCTTCTTTGGCCATTTTTCCTGACCGCAAATACAAATCGGCTTTAATCGGAAAACCCGTTCCTTGTTCTAGCCATAAATCGATAATGAAATAACTCGCGCCTTTTGTTGTCGCTTTTAGCTTAATCTTCTCACTTTGAATCGCTTGACCATCGGTTAGCTCGGTGGTTGTCGATTCGACCCACTCACCTTGATAATCTTCACTCCACGTTAACGTTGAAATGTCACCCACTGAGGCTTCACCGAGTAATTTTTGCATCGGTGTAATGCGGATTGGGCGGCGACTTTTGGGCATGAGTAGCCAATAGTTATCCCCTAGCATCAACATCTTTTGCCCGGCTTCCACTTGAGAATTAAACAACACCAAAGATTCTCGATCTTCTCGTGTGTATACCGTGTATTGGCGAGTTTTATCTAGCTCGTCATTTTTGTATAGCTTAACCTCTGAAACCACTTTTGCTGAACTTTCACCTAAGCGAAAATCATCGGCCTTTTTCACCAGTTGTTGAACTTGGGCTCCAGTCAGGTTGTGCGTGTTATCCATATTTTGCGTTGTTGCGATTGCGGTCGATTGAAAGCCAACAAGCACAAACAGAATAAATAAGTGAGATAATTTAGACATAAATAAGCGCCTCCGTAATGGGTTTTTTCACGCCTTTTTTGGCCGATAAGTACGCTGCCAGTAAACAAATACACACAACACCAACGCCTGCATAAGCCACTAATTCAAATGAGAAATAAATATTCAGTGAGTACCCATCCGTTCTTCCCGGTGGTGGTGGCATCTGCACATCAACCACTAACAGCAGTATTGTCGTTAAGGCTGTTATTACTGCACCAAGAACCACACCTATAACTGCAAGTAAGCCCGCTTCTCGTAAGAATGAGTGAATGATCTCGTTAGGATAACTGCCTAATGCGGATAACGTACCGATCTCACGCGTTCTTTCTGTTACGGACATCGTCATGGTATTAAATAACGCCACAAATACCACTAGCCCCATCACAAAGCCCATCACACCAAAGATAAGATCATATAAATCTTTTACTTTGTTGTAGAAAAAAGCACGCTCTTGCCATGGTGTGATTTCAACGTCGTAATCAAGTGGCATTGTTTCTAACTCTTGATCTAATCGTTGATGTAACTCTGCAGTTTTTTCAGTATCAAATAAAAAGACCGATAAGGTGCTTACTTTCTCTGATAGCAGCAGCTCTTGTGCAGAATCGATATGAATATATAGCTGACGTTTATCTAACTCGGGAGCACCTGTTGAATAGGTGCCATGCACTTTAAAATCAAACGCATTAAGCGCCCCTTCACTGGTGGTTGCCAGTAAAGTTACCCAATCACCCACACTGACGTTGAGGTTTCTCGCTAAATCGATCCCAAGCATGATTTCAGGCTCCATGACATCGTATCGACTTGAGGTAATGTCGGTTAACGTTTTTCCTGATCTCATGTCCAAAAATGGGCCCTTCATATCAAACTCTCGATCGTTCACCCCAGTTCCCATGAAAATCGTCGATTTTACGCCATTAGAAATTAGCCCAGTAAAATCAATTCGAGGTTGTACGCCTCTTACTTCATCGTATTTCATCATGGTGCGAATTAATTCTGATGTATCAGATAATCCATTACTTAATGGCATCTCTTCATCACTTTCAAAATAACCCGGTTGACTTAATGTAAGATGGCCGGTATCTCTTGCTGTGGATTCTTTCAATGAGTCATAAGTATATAAGCCAAATCCACCCGCACTGGTTAATGCAAATACGGCAATCGTAATAATTAAGATAGAAAGTGCGCTACGACGGCCGTTTCGCAATAAATTCAACCACGCTAAGCGCAGAGAATAAGGTAATTGTGAGATTAACTTGCCCATGACACGGCCTCCTTGCTGATGGTTCCATCCAGTAAGTTAATGCACGTATCGCAATGTTGCGCCATTCGATAATCATGCGTTGCAACAATAAAGGTGGTACCAATTTCCTTCCCGAGCGCTTTCATAATATCAATCACGGTCTCTGCGGTTTGGCTATCTAAACTGGCTGTTGGCTCATCCGCAATAACCAAACTTGGTTTATGAACTAAAGCACGTGCAATGGCGACACGTTGCTGTTGTCCACCAGAAAGGTTATCAGGTCTGTGGTGAATAAAATCGCCTAGCCCCACTTTTTCTAGCATCTCAGTGGCTAGGAGCATTTGCTCTTTACTGCTGTATCCATTTAACACTAGTGGGTATGCTACGTTCTCTAATGCGGTCATCACGGGGACTAAATTAAAACGCTGAAACACAAAGCCCAGTTGGTGACGTCGTAACTTAGCGGCTTCAATAGGATCTTTAGGGTAAAACTCACCGTCCATTTTTATTTCTCCCTGATAATCCATATCAAGTAAACCTAAGATATTTAATAAGGTACTTTTACCTGATCCGGACGGCCCGCATAACGCCACCATGCTGCCTTTTATGATAAAACCATCTACTTTTTTCAGAGCCTCCACTCTCTGAGAGCCAAGCTGATACGTTTTTTCTATACCTTTAAAACTGATCATCATTATCTCCTAATTACTTGCGGTAATAAGTAATTGAGCGTTAAGGGATTCTGGGTGAGTATTATCTTGCTTTAACATCAGGGCGAGCCATTGATTGGCCTGCGCTGGGTCTTCTGCTCTAAGTGCTGCTTGTACTGCGTATCCGTATACCCAAGCCGTCGCTTCATAAGGCAGCTGTTGGAATGTTGGCTCTGAAAGTAGAGCTAAATAGAGATCATAACCACGCTCAAAATGATTAAACATATCAGGAAGTTGTGAATACGTTGCCGCCGCTAACGCACGAGTGAGATAAGACTCAGGCAAACCTGAAATTATCGGCTGTTCTTCAATTGGTGCATCTTCTGTCGCGAGTAAATTTAACCCTTTCCCTATTTTCGCTAGTCCTTGCTCAACGTATTTCATTGCGGTCCATGGCATCATGGCATCTCGACCTTTTAGGGTTTCTGCACTTCCTAAATAGACAAGTGTCAGTGGTGTTGCTCCATCTGTTTGAATCAATTCCTCAAAACGATCATAAGCCGGCTCAACAAGATCTTCATTTCCAGCCGCAGCTTGGTTATATGTTGAAATGTCTTCATCCGTTAACGCTGCTTGAGTAGAAAACGTCATTACACTTATTAATAAACTTACCGTTGCTGTTATTCGTTTCATCTGTCTGTCCTTAATTAAATGATCCTGTTTGATGTTCACAGATTAACTAAGACAAAAACAAAAAAACGTTGAATGCGACGAACGGTAAATAGAGAGGATGAATGGTAATAATGAGTTTAAATACTTGTCATCGATACCTATTCTGGTTAAGTTTAATGCTTACTAATTAAACAAGGATGCGTGTAATGGAAATAGTGATTCGCCGAACAGAAGTAAAAGACATTGATGGGTTGTGTGAATTATACAGCCAACCTCAAGCTCAGGCGCAAACTCTCCAGATCCCTATTCCATCACGTGCACTCTGGGAAAAACGACTCTCAGCAATACCTGACAATGTTTACAGCTATGTTGCCCTTATTGATGGGAAAATTGTGGGGAATATTGGCTTTGAGCACGTAACACGCCCAAGAACCCAACATGTTGCGCACTTTGGTATGGGGGTTCACGATGCCTATCACGGTCGTGGTGTTGGAAGTAAATTATTAGAAACTGTGTTAGATCTTGCTGACAATTGGCTCAATGTGAGACGCATTGAAATTGATGCGTTTGTCGATAATCACGCAGCCCTAAGGTTATATAAAAAATTCGGATTTGTTATTGAAGGAGAAGCGATTGATTCTGCGTTTAGAAATGGTGAATTCATTAACACCTATTATTTGGCTCGCATTAATCGTAATTAACCTCTCCTTTCTTTAGTAGCAAAACTTAATTAAACGTGGCGGACTGTTTCTAGATATTAGAAGCACCGCCATACTTAACGCAATTGACTGTCTTTACTTGCTCTGCGGTTATAAGCACTGAATGCTTTTTCACGCGCATCTTCTTTTGACTGACACTCCACACACAATTCAACACCAGGGATGATCTTACGACGACCTTCAGGTATTAATTCCCCACACTCCAAACAATAGTTCGTATCATTGTGCTCATGATGAAGATGCGAACGAGCACGGTTAATTGCATCAATTACGGTGGCATCTATTTGTTCTTGGACGCCACCATCTCTTGTAAATCCATTAGCCATAATGGTCTCCAGTTAATGAAATAACGACTAGGAGAGCATTATCTATTATTAACGGTATTTTGATAATATCGCTAAATGTGAATTACTATTACAGCTGTGTAATAAACAAAATTAAGGGGATATTAAAAAAGCCGCAAAATTAACTTACGGCTTTCATTCATAGCTAGAGCATTAAATATGTAGTTAAGCGATAGTTTTTACGTACTCTTCCCAATATTGAGTAGCAACCTTAATCGCCTCTTCTCTTGGGTAGTTTTCTGCTCGTTTATTTGCCCACAATACATTAGCGACATTAAAAATAACGGTGTTCGCCATTAACTGTAATTGTTCTGATTTAGTACCTAACAAACAAGATTGAGGGACTGGTAAGTCATTAATTAGAGCTTCTTCCCAATACAGTTCTTCACACTCTCCTTTTGATGCACACCACAGTGATTGGCTGACTTTAGGGTTAAATTCAGATTCTCCACCCATACCTTTAAAGCACAATGCCAATTCAGAGCAGTCGTCTGTTGCTTGTTGTAAGCGAGACTCTGCTTCGCCATGCAGTTGCGGTAAACCAGGATGAAAGCTGCCACGTAATGAAATTGGCGCTGATGCAGGGTTTAACATACGCGCACAGGTATTCGCAGGGGTACGTAAACCGTATTCATGTTGCCATAACAGCATGGTTTCTACTTGCGGCGCATAAACCGATAGAGGCAAATAAGCGATATTGCCTTCATTTAGTACTTTTTGTGTTTCTGCAATGCTTGTGCAACTTGGAATGTTTAATTTATCAATTACTTGAGATACGTGCTCTCGAGTGCTGCCCAGCTGTAAGTGACCATGAATTAACACTCTAAAGCCTTTGTTCGCAAGAATTTGTGCCGCGTATAACTGCCACGAAGGACCTTGAACCTGACGCTTACCTGCAAAACACGCCCAATCAATATCAACATTAAGATCTTTTAATTCAGGTGTCTGAACATTACGAACAAATTCACGAATAGCCGTGGTAAAGCCACTTATCTCATCAACCGTTTCATTCTGAACTCGGATAAGCATCATCAACATCGCCATTTTATCGTTACTAATATCGCCGGAAAGATACTCTTTCATCACTTGATAAGCTTGTTCAAACGTCAATGGTTTACGGCTGCGTTCACCACGGCCTACGGTTCTAATGCATTCTATAATTGAGCTCATGACTGTCCTTGTATTTTCTTTATAATCTTCAACTACACAGACGTTATCACATAAACAAAAAAAACCAAGAGGTTCATAATAATCTACACACCTCTTGGTTATTTACTCAATCATTCAATATCTTAATGCGCTTTCTCTTCTCGCTCGACACCTCGAAAGAAAATAGGAAACAACTTAATTAATCGATAACAAATCCAAATTAAAATACTAGTGACAATAACAGCAACAACAATAGACGACACTCGATATAAAATAGAGAAGAATGCGTCTTTTTGTCCCGGAATTGCACCTGTAATAGGTATTGTTAATGCTGCCATCGCAGAGAACCCTATTCCTTTAATAGCAGGATTTTCACTGGCTAGCCATTTACAAAAATACCCTGATGCAATCGCAAAACTTAATATATATAAGATTGGATTATCGTATAAATCATATAACACTAACTGAATAGCCATGGCTGCCGCACAACCGGCTAACGTTCCTACTATTCGGATACGAGCCATCATCAATGAACCCACTAATGTCATTGGCGAAAGCATAATTAGCATCGACGCTTGAGCGGATAGTGAATCATTTAAATTTGCGATTTCGAAAATCAAAAACACAATCATGGCGACCATCCACCCCAAAGCGGTTTGCTCTAGCATGTCTCTTGGATCTTTACTTTGCCCTTCTACTTTTAAGATTGGTGTATGCTCTTCAATTGGATCAGGAAACAAATAGAAAGCCATGGCACAAATTGGCACCATCATAATGGCGGCAACCCATACACCAATAATAAAATTCTCTAAATCAAAGGTAGGATATGAACCAAAATGCAACAAAATTGAACCAACCAATAATCCCGTATATCCGAATAAATAACTCGCTTTATAGTGCATAGCATGGCATTTAAAAAGCAGCATTATACCAACGGCAACCGTCATCAATAATGGGTATGGCTGTAAAAAACCAACGATCAATGACACTTGGATCCCTACCCAAAAAATACTGATTAACAGCTGTATGAACATCTGGGCATTCCAGCGGTTCAGATTAGATAAAATGAACAATGGGAACAAGGTACCAAACATACCATTCGACCAGCCAAATACCGTGCACATGGCAAATCCAACAACACAACCAAACCAAATTCGTAATGCTTTCATGTAAGCCTCACACTAATAAATGTAATGTAAGTAGCTGATCATGGTAATTAAACTATGCCCAATGTAATCAATCACACTGTTTCCTGAAGTGTAAATAATTACGGTTGCACGCGAACCAACAAACAATCTCGGAGACAATGGTGTATCACTCGTTAAATTAACACGTACACGCTGTGCATCACGCACCCAACGATTACTGACTTCAACACTACTTAATTGACCATTCGCTTTTTGTTGTGCAGAAGCAACACCATAATCACGGCTCTCTACAATTAATGGAAAGACTTCGCCAGGCATCGCATCGTAAGCAACTTCTGCTCTCATTCCTTTAACCATTTCTGAAGTCGCTTTCTCACGGTAATCGGCAGAAACCCACAGTGAATCCGTTGGGATAAAAGTCAATAATGGCTGATTAGCATTTGCGAACACACCCACATGTAATTGCATATTGGTGATGATCCCCTCATTCTGAGCAACCACTTGCGTATGCTCTAAATCTAACTCGGCTTGTTTCAAGCTATTTTTCGCTGATAATACAGCACTGCTTTGTCCATTCCCTTTGCCTAACTTCACTTCAAGGGCATGAACTTTCTGCTGGGCTGCCATTAAGTTCGCCGCCGCTTGATCTCGTTTAGTTAGTGCTGAATCCAAACCTGAAGCTGAAACTGCGCCAGAATTCGCTAAACGCTTAATACGATGATATTCACGATTGGCATTATTCGCTGTCACTTGTGTTGTCTTTACATTTGATCGTGCAGCTTCTATATCTGCAACTAACGACGCTTCTTGTTCTTTTGCTTGCGCTAACGCTATCTTCGCTTTTTGCACAGCAAGTAGATATTTTTCATCATCAATTTTAAATAACAACTCTCCCTTCTTAACCAACTGATTATTTGTATGGTTAACTTCGACAATACGGCCTGACACCTCAGGAGAAATTTGAACAACAAACCCTTGAACTTTACTTTGAGTCGTTAATGGTGTGAGTCTATCCGCCATCACTAAATAAGCGGTAACGATAAGAAACAATACAATTAGAATTCGCATCCATTGTTTAAATTTTTGTTCTGCAGCTTGCATATATATTCTCAATAAAATCAAAATTGACGTGATCTAGTTCTCATTATAAGGCGTGATTTCAAAACGAATAGATGGCAAAATAGAACACATAAGACCTATAAATAGGACAATAATGTGTACGAAAACCGTAAATCTTTGCCTTCATTTGATGATATTTATCTCTTTGTCCTTGTAGTAAGACATAAAGGGATAAGTGCGGCAGCACAATTTTCAGGCTTACAACGTTCAAAAGTCAGCCGTCGGTTACAAGAATTAGAAAAAGCATTAGGTCATCAATTATTAATCAGAACCACAAGATCAATTGAATTAACCAAACAAGGAGAATGGTTATATCAGCAAGCATCCAATCCAATAAACACCTTGGTTGATGCAAGTTTATTGATGAAAGATCACCATATAACTCCAAGAGGAACATTAAGAATCGCAATACCTCCTGCTCTTGGTATGACAGAGGTATTCTCAACATTGATTGAAAAATACATAGAAGAAAACACGGAGGTTAAATTAGAAATTGAGCATCATGTTCAATCATTAGACTTACGCAGAAGCAATATAGACTTACAAATATTGCCAAGTTACATCGAACCACTGCATGACGATTACATCCAGCAACGTTTAATTCAAATCCCATATAGTATGGTTGCTTCTCCAAATTATTTACGTGTTAATGGTCACCCAGATAATGTTACTCAATTGGATCAATTCCACTTATTGGCAAGTCGATATAATAAAAGTTTATTGCCTCAAGGATTAAATTATCAGCTATTTAGTGATGATTTGAACTTATTACAAAAGTTAGCAATCTCAGGAAAAGGAATCGCTTTACTGCCATCTATTCTAATTGAGGAAAATATTAAGCAAGGATCGCTTGTTGAAGTATTACCAAGAAAGTCATTTACCGATTTAACTATTACTTTAATTTATCCAACACCACACTATTTACCTGAAAAAACACGATCAATGGTAAATTTATTTCGAGATACATTCTATGATTTACCTTAAAAATCAAAAGAATAAGGACACATCGCTCAACATTTAGCATTTTAATCATAATAGAATTTTAAAATGCTATGTCCTAGATTTTCGATCAATATATTATTAACCACATGAATAGGACGGGTTAGCAAAAACGGAGATAAATGTCCATAAATGCTACAACCTTTGTCTCAAAAATACGATTTTTTTGACAGTTTGTCAGAAAGATAACCAAATTTAGGGCACGTTATTTTTTATTATAACTACTCAACTAGCCCAAGTGAGCCCTAAATATAAAGCCAATATCATCAAATGATATTGGCTTTATTCTTTTTACTTAAACAGTAAACTAAATAATTAATTATCTAGAGCTTCAAGATGAATGTATTTACCCATATTTTTGCGTTTAACACTTGGCATGTATGGGATTTCACCTAATTTTGGTGCAGGCATTTTATCTTCTAGCATCTTAATGATTTCAGCGTAGTTTTCTGTACCTGGATTTACTCGGTTAGCTACCCAACCAATAATCTCTAAACCATCATGTTGAATCGCTTCAGCTGTTAGCATTGCATGACTTAAACAACCGAGTTTAATCCCAACAACCAATACCACTGGCAATTTTTCTTGCTGTACCCATGTTGATAAACAATCATCTTTAGACACAGGAACACGCCATCCACCAGCACCTTCAACCAAAACAACATCTGATTTCTCTTTTAATGAAGCTAAACCTTCAGATAATACGGAGTAATCAATAACTACATTTTCTGCTTCTGCTGCAATATGTGGTGACGCTGGCATTAATAACGCGTATGGATTTACTTCTTCATAACTTAATTCAACATTGGCTACAGCACGTAAATGAATTGCATCAGAGTTTTGAACACCTTCGCCTTTGTCTTCAGAGCCTGCTGCTACTGGTTTATAAGCCGCAGTTCGTAAACCTTTCATGTTTAACGCATCTAAAATCGCTTTTGAAGCAACGGTTTTACCCACATCTGTATCTGTTCCTGCAATAAAAAATGCATCAATCATTACTTATAACTCCGTAGCCTACCTGATATGTAGCAGGTAAGTGGTTTAATTCACTTCTAAATATTTGATACGCTTCTTCCACTGCTAATAGCTTTTCTTTGCTCAATAATCCTGAGCTGCGACCATTAGGTAAATGCGTTGCTCCAATTCCTTTTAAATCTTTCATTAAAGCAAGAGCGGAAGAATACGTCATCTCGACAGACGTGCAGTGTAGTGTAAAGTTGTTGCATTCAGATTGCGCTAACGCAATTTTTACCATAGATGGCGTAATAAAATCGTTAACATGTTGATATAAATCAACCTTTGACCATGCTTTTTTCAATTCAAACAGTGAGCCATCTAGCAAAGTTGAGAAAATAACCTTGCTTTTATTATGGCTAATTCGTCTCATTTCTCTTAGTGGTACCGATAAATCTTGGCACCATTGCAGTGCTAAGCTGGATACGACACCATCAAATTCATCGTCTATGAACGGAAGATCTTCAGCATCACCTTGAATATAGGTAATGTTGTGATCACCACATCGTTCTTTCGCTTTCTCTAACATGACAGACGATAAATCAAACGCTACGACACGTGCTCCACGTTTTAATAAGGCTTCGCAGCAATAACCGGTTCCACACCCCACATCTAAAATTCGTAGACCAGTTAGATCGGTTGGTAAATAAGACAACAGCGTATCTGCCACTTGGCGTTGAAATTCTGCTGAACGATCATATGTATGCGCCGCTTTACTAAATGCGGCTTGAATCGCTTGTTTTTCTTTATTTGATGTTGGATTAAACATATCGATGGCAACTGCTGGATTCACCATAACACCTCATCCTAATTCGTTTATCGCTTGTGTCAGCGCTGAAATATCTGCTGATGAATGATTTGCACTTAAGGTCACTCTTATGCGAGCTGAACCGACTGGAACCGTTGGTGGACGAATTGCTGTTGTCCATAACCCCCGCTCTTTTAACGAATCGGCGAGTATTATCGCATCGCTTGCTTCACCTATAATGATAGGCTTAATTGGCGTTGGTGTTTTTTCTGCGCCTACAAAATTCATTAATTCAGATTCAAATTGCAGGCTTAATTCATTGAGTTTTTCACGTCGCCATTCTTGTTGTTGGATCATCAATAAAGCGTGTGACAACGTATGTGCTTGAGCTGGAGGCATTGCCGTAGAGTAAACATGATGACGTGCAAATTGCGATAAATAATCACCACACTCTTGATTGCAAAGCACAGCCGCACCAGACAATCCGAACCCTTTTCCGAAAGTCACAATTAATATATCCGGCGTTATCGAATAAACATCACAGCAGCCTTTACCATTACTACCTAACACTCCACACCCATGGGCGTCATCCACCATTAACCAAGCATCATTTGCCTTAGTGAGTGTTGCAATATCGGCTAATGGAGAAAGATCCCCATCCATACTAAATACGCCTTCCGTCACCACCAATGTTGGCTCATCTGATGAACGCTTTAACAAACTCTTTAGGTGGTCAACATCATTGTGTTTAAAGCGTTTCATCACTGCGGGAGATAACATTCCCGCTTCCATTAGTGATGCATGATTCAATTTATCTTGTAATACGATGTCGCCCTTTTCTAATAATGAAAAGAGTACCGCTTGATTCGCACTAAAACCTGAAGTAAACAAAATAGCACAATCAAAGCCAAGCCATTCCGCCAACTGAGATTCTAAATCGGCATGAGGTTTAGAATACCCAGTAACTAAAGGTGACGCACCACTACCACTTCCGTATAAAGATAGTCCCTCTTGCCACGCCTCCATCAACTCTTTGCTACTCGCCAAGCCTAAATAATCATTTCCAGAAAAATTCAAATAGCTTTTACCATCAACAATTAATGTGGCCTGATTTCCTTGCGACACCACTCGACGTGAGCGATTTAGCCCTGCTTGCTTACGTTGATTAAGTGCAGAGCTAATACGTTGATTAAACGCTTGCTTCATAGAACAAGTCATCTTTATTTGGACGAGCTGCAACACGTTCTGCCACTCTATCAAGCAATTCATGCTCTTGAATTTGATCAGGTTTTTGCGCTACTTGCTCACTGTTCACACCCAATTTTTTGAAAAGTTGCATGTCTGTGTCTTCATCTGGATTTGGCGTAGTTAGCAACTTACATCCATAAAAAACCGAGTTGGCACCAGCCATAAAGCATAACGCTTGCATTTGCTCATTCATGCTTTCGCGTCCTGCAGAAAGACGTACCGCAGATTCAGGCATCATGATGCGAGCAACGGCGATCAAACGAATGAAATCAAATGGGTCAACGTCTTCAGCGTCTTCTAATGGGGTTCCTTTTACTTTTACCAACATATTCACAGGAACAGATTCTGGATGTTGGGGTAGATTAGCTAATTCAACAAATAGGCCAGCACGATCACTTGCACTTTCCCCCATACCAATGATGCCACCAGAACAAATTTTCATCCCAGCATCACGAACGTGAGATAGCGTATCTAAACGATCTTGATAAGTTCGAGTGGTAATAATATTGCCGTAAAATTCAGGAGAGGTATCGAGATTATGGTTATAATAATCCAAGCCAGCTTCTGACAGTTCACCCGCTTGATCGGCGGTGATCATACCTAGCGTCATACACGTCTCAAGGCCCATTTCTTTCACGCCTTTAATCATATCCAATAGATATGGCATATCACGTTCTTTTGGGTTCTTCCAAGCAGCCCCCATACAGAAACGAGTAGAACCTGAGTTCTTTGCTTTTTTCGCAGCGTCTAAAACACTTTCAACTTCCATTAAACGTTCACGATCAACATCAGTGCGGTAGTGAGCACTCTGTGGGCAATACTTACAGTCTTCAGGACAGGCTCCTGTTTTAATTGAAAGTAGTGTACTCACCTGTACATGGTTAGCTTGTTGATATTTTCTATGTACCAATTGAGCCTCAAAGATCAAATCCATAAACGGTTTATCCATCAAGGTTTGTACTTCAGCTACGGTCCAGTTATGTCTCACTTCCACGTGTAAATTCCTTTATTATTTTATGGCTCAACAACCATATAATGACTGTTTTTATACTTGGCTAGTCTACGGTTAAACGATACACTGTCAACCTAAAGAAAAGAATAAAGTTTACAACTGGTGAATAAATGAGCATTAGCATCGATTTGGATTTTGACCGTCAACACATCTGGCACCCATATACTTCAACATTAAACCCACTGGCTTGCTATCCAGTCACTCATGCAAAAGGGGTTAATATTTACCTAGAAAATGGGACTGAACTTGTTGATGGCATGTCGTCATGGTGGTCTACCATTCACGGTTACTGTCATCCTCACCTTAACCAAGCGCTTAAAGATCAAACCGATAAAATGGCACACGTGATGTTTGGTGGTATTACGCATCAACCTGCGGTTGATCTATGTAAAAAATTAGTTGAATTAAGCCCTTCTCGATTAGAGCAAGTCTTTTTAGCCGATTCTGGCTCAGTCGCGGTTGAAGTTAGTTTAAAAATGGCTCTGCAATATTGGCACGCCAAAGGACAACCTCGCTCGAAATTCGTTACCGTTCGACATGGTTACCATGGTGATACCTTTGCCGCGATGTCGGTAACTGATCCCGATAATTCAATGCATGGTCTATATAAAGGTTTTTTACCAGAGCATCTATTTGTTGAATCACCAACCAGTAAATTTGATGGTGAATGGAACCCTGAAGATATTCTTCCTTTAGAAAAAATGCTGGCAGAACGCCATGAAGAGATCGCCGCCATGATCCTTGAGCCTATTGTTCAGGGCGCTGGCGGAATGCGTTTATACCACCCTCAATATTTAAAAGAAGTACGCCGCTTGTGTGATAAATATGGCTTACTTTTGATTTTAGATGAGATAGCAACAGGCTTCGGTCGAACAGGAAAGTTATTTGCTTGCGAGCATGCCGAGATTGAACCCGATATTATGTGCATTGGTAAAGCACTCACTGGGGGCTACATGACGCTTTCAGCAACACTCACCAGTAAAGTGGTTGCAGACACGGTATGCAGTGGTGATGCAGGATGTTTTATGCATGGTCCTACATTTATGGGCAACCCACTTGCTTGTGCCGTTGCCAATGCCAGCCTAGATCTAATCCAACAAAATCATTGGCAAACTCAAACCAAACAGATAGAAACCTGCTTTTCTGAATTATTACCTCAACTTAAAAAACATAACGTTGTTGCAGATGTTAGATGGTTAGGCGCTATTGGTGTGGTAGAGCTAACCACGCCTGTTGATATGGAGAAAATTCAAGCACACTTTGTTGAACAAGGGGTTTGGATAAGGCCATTTGGGAAACTCATTTATATGATGCCTCCATTCATTTCTCAACCTGAGCACATTACTAAGCTTGTTAACGCCATTGATAGTGCCCTAGAAACTCTGTTCTAATAATAAAAAAACCGATGCCTTTACAATAAAGGTATCGGTTTTTTAGACGCTCAAATTCAACGTCGATATTTGTCGTTATTTAACTTTAGGCTCATTAGTAAAATCATCTTCTACTAACTTATAAATAATAAAGATAGCAAGCTCGAGTAATGCAGTAAGAATCAAGCTCATGATCACGTAGCGCTCAGCAAAAACACCAATACCGTGTAAGATTGTTGATTGAATAACAAACGCGCCAACTACGCCTAAAATCAACAGCTGTAAAAATTTAATAAACTTCAGCATTTAAATTCCTTCTTTATCATTATCTTAAATAATTGAAATCAACCTTTATAGAGTACACCAAAACAGTGATGACATAATGATTAATTTCAATAAGATGCTTTATCTTTTCCTTTAGAAGCGACTTTTCTTACTTTTATGACGTATTACTCTGGCTTCCAATCATCATTAATTTTAGACGTTAAGATGTGATCTTCCCATGCACCATTAATATATAAGTACTTTTTCGCTTCACCTTCTTTAACAAAACCAAGTGCAGCAAGTACTTTTGCGCTCTTTTCGTTACGTGGAATATAAGCGGCCATGATTCGATGTAAATTTTGAGCTTTAAACATCCAATCCACAGTGACATTCACCGCTCGTCGCATGATCCCTTTTCCTTGATACTCTGAATCCAAAGAATAGCCAACATGCCCAGCATGAAAAGGAAAACGAGTGATATTACTGTAACTCACCGTCCCTATTATCTTATGCTCATTTTTATCAACCACCACAAAATAAAAGGCCAAGTTATGTTTATGCAATTCCACAAGCTGCAATAAACGCTGCTTCCAGCCTTCAGGAGTAAAGAAAGCGTGGCTTCGTTTAGGCTCCCACGGAGCAAGATGATGACGATTACGCATAAAATAGTTGGCAATCGTCACTGCGTCACTGCTTTTTATTAAACGAACTTGGTAATGCTCAAACTCAAAACTTACATCCATGTCGTTTCTCTCTATTTTTTACCAATTCCATAATCACGCAATTTATTTGCAATTGCAGTATGTGATACACCTAAACGCTTGGCTAACTTACGACTTGATGGAAACTCATTATATAAACTAGATAAAATACTCGACTCATAAGATTTCATGATTTCATCCAGTGAACCATCAGTATTAATATTAAGACTTCTTGGCGCATTTTTATCAACAATTGGAAGCATAAAATGAGAGGTAGATAGTTGATTTCTATCCATTTGCGTTAATGCTTTTAATGTTGTGCTTCTAAGCTGGCGTACATTACCCGGCCATGTGTAACTGACTAAATAATCGTATACTTCTTCGTCTATGCTTGGCTTAACAATTCCTAGCTCTTTACTTAGTTGCGCTACAAAAAAATCAAACAAGGTTGCCACATCAGAAATACGATCACGCAATGGCGGTATCTCTAAAAACAGCACGTTTAGACGGTAATACAAATCTTCACGGAATAAGCCTTGCTCTACCAACTCAAGTAGCTCTTTTTTACTTGCACCGATGATACCTACATCAACATGGATCTCTTTTTCTTCACCTACTCGACGGAAATTACCATCTTGAATAAAGCGTAAAAGTTTAATTTGAAGTAGCGGACTCATCTCACTGATTTCATCAAAGAAAACCGTACCACCATCAGCTTGTTCAATGATGCCTTTCTTACCTTCTGGCATATTAGGGAACGCACCTGGTGCATAACCGAACAACTCAGTTTCAGCCACATCATCAGGCATCGCTGCACAGTTCACTACCATAAAAGCCTTACCTGAACGGATAGATGCATTATGACATGCGCGAGCCAACATCTCTTTACCCGTTCCTGTCTCACCTTGGATCAATAATGATTGATCAATGTCAGACAGTTTTTTAGCTTGAGAAATAAGTTGTTTATATTTAGTTGATGAACCGACAAAGTGCTCAAAACCTAAATTTGATGATTCAGGTATAAATGGGCGTGCGTTTTGCGCTTCGATAGCGGGTTTGATAATGACAACCGCACTGGTCAAAATGGAGGTATTACTGTCATCTGTAATATAAACCGGCATGATCTCCATGATGTAGTTCATACCATCAATCAACATAGGTTCACGCTGTCGAATACGAGATTCTTCTAACCATAATTGAACATTAAAGTCTGGCAATAAAACCGTTGCTGATTGGCCAATAAGCGACATTTTATCCAATTTAAAGAGTGACACTACCGCATCATTAATTGTGTCTATCTTGCCTTTTAAATTGATAGAGAAAACAGGGTCTGGCAAGGTACTTAATACGGCTAATAACTCAGTATTTCGACGTTCACTTGGTAAAAATTGAATTTTTCTGACATCCATCACACCATCAAGTCGACGAATTTTCGCCATTAATTGACTAAACTCATCGAAATCGATTTCAGGAAAGTTAAGATAGATTAAGCCAGACTTATCAATTTCAATATCACGTAAATCAATATGTTGAGAAGCTAAAATGTCTAATAACTCACGAGTAAGACCTAAGCGATCCTTGCATTGCACTTCAAGACGCACAAAAATTCCTCAATAATAAGGGTGTCAAAATATGTTTACACCAGTTTGCGTGAGAGAAAAAAAAGAGTCAAGAAAGAAGTGATCTAAAAACTGTTTTAATTCGTTATACTTTTTAGTACATGGATGGGGGGAAATTATCATGACTATTAATGTTGGCATCAGTTCTTGTGTTATCGGAGAAAGTGTTCGTTTTGATGGCGGACACAAAAGCAATAAATTCGCATCAAAAGTATTATCACCATATTTTAATTACATACCAATCTGCCCAGAAGTAGGCAGCGGTATGTCTGTACCACGACCAACCATCAGATTAATGACAAACGATGAACGCATAGCCTTAGTTGATTCTAAAGATTCAAGCATTGATTACACGGATTCCATGCTTGAATTCTCAAATAAAACCGTTGATGCCCTGATGGATGCAGAGCTATGTGGCTACATTGTCTGTGCCAATTCACCAAGTTGTGGCATGGAACGCGTTAAAGTTTACAGTAAGAACAATGCCACTAAAAATGGCATTGGCTTGTATACCGGAACGCTAATGAAAAAAATGCCGTGGTTACCTGTTGAAGAAGACGGTCGATTAAATGATCCCGTTTTAAAAGAAAACTTCATTACACGTGTTTTTTGCTTACACGATTTATATCAATCTATGGATGGACAACCTACCGCAGGAAAAATTGTCGCTTTCCATTCTCGTTATAAATACACATTAATGTCCCACTCTACTGTCGGCTATAAAAACCTTGGTAAATTAGTGGCTCGTGTTGCTGAATACGATATTCACGAATTTTTCAATCTATACCGAACTCAGCTAATGCAAACCATGAGTATTCGAGCTACCCGTAAAAATAACACCAACGTATTAATGCACTTACAAGGTTATTTCAAGAAAGATCTAGATTCACCTCAGAAGCAGGCTTTAGCTGAGCTCATTCAAGAGTATAATCAAGGTTTATTGCCTTTATTGTCTCCTATCACTTTGATTAAACACCATTTAAGTATGCACAATAATGATTACTTAAAACAACAATCCTTCTTAAACCCTTACCCACAAGAGCTAAGATTACGCTATGGATTATAAACACAACTTACAATGTGTTTGGTTCCGACACGATTTGCGAACCATTGATAACCCAGCATTACAGGCTGCTATTGAGAATCAGCAGCCTACTTTTGCTCTATTTATTTATTCTGAATCTCAATGGAAAAAACACAATAAAGCGCCGATTCAAATCGATTTAATCAAAAGGCGGTTAGTGGAATTAAAAAATGAATTAGAGCAACTCAATATTCCGTTGATCGTTATTTCTAGCCCTTTATTTTCAGAGATACCAGCAAAGATAACTGCGCTATTTAGCGAACTCAGTGTTAATGCATTATTTGCAAACAAAGAATACGAGCATGATGAACGACTTCGTGATACTCAAGTATACGAATCATTACTCAATACAAACTGCTCTTTTTTCGACGCCAAATGCATACTACCCGTTGGTACTATCATTAACCGAACTCAACAGCCTTATAAAGTGTTCACGCCATTTAAAAAAGCGTGGAAAGCCTCGTTTTATCAACAACAGCCACACATTACCAAAACCGGGAGATCCGTTCTGTGTGACCCCAAATTGATTAAAAAGCTATCCCTAAATAATGATGATTCTTTTGCTTTTTCATCTTCAAATGAAAGTAAAAGTTGGACGGTTTCGACAAAAGCAATTATTGATATATTACGTCAATTTTGCCGTCAAAAAGTAAGCCAATACCATAACAATCGAGATTATCCCGAGATACAAGGCACAAGTCAGTTATCCCCTTATTTGGCCATCGGCGCTATATCTGCAAAACAATGTGCGTTGCGTTTGCACCTAGAAGCGAATTATGAATTAAATCAAGGAGAGGACATTTGGCTTGATGAGTTAATATGGCGTGAATTTTATACGCACCTACTTCATTTTTATCCTAATTTATCAAAAAATCAGGCATTTCTTTCTTATGATAAATACATTAAGTGGGATAACAACCTAGACAATTTTGAACGTTGGTGTAAAGGTGAAACGGGCTTCCCGATTGTTGATGCAGCAATGAAACAGTTAAATACCACAGGTTGGATGCATAACCGATTACGCATGATCACCGCCAGTTTTCTAGTTAAAGATTTACACATTGATTGGCGTTGGGGCGAACAATACTTTATGTCAAAGTTAATTGATGGTGATTTTGCATCGAACAATGGTGGTTGGCAATGGTGTGCGTCTGTTGGATGTGACAGTTCTCCTTACTTTCGCATCTTTAACCCAATAACTCAGGGGAAAAAGTTTGATGCAGATTGCACCTTTATTAAGCATTGGCTTCCTGAATTAAAAACGCTGAGCAACAAAGAAATTCACAATCCTAATCCTGCACCGTTATTGAAATCGGATAACTATCCTGATCAAATTGTTGATCACGCTCAGCAAAGAATCAAAGTTATCGAGGTTTATAAGCAGGCAAAACAACTGGATATTGCAAGTTAACCACGCTTGAGTATGATTAATACATCTATTACTAAGAGATGTATTAATCGATGCCTTTACCTTTTGTTCTCGCAGGTCCTATTGTTCGAAAATCCTCAGAAAGTGAAATTAATTTGTGGATTTCAACATCTCAAAAATTAACAGGGAAAGTACTCATTACTGTTAAAGGGCATCAGCAATGCTTCGATATAACCCCATCGCAAGGCATCCAATTAGGAACCAACGCATGGGTTTATCTTTTACATTGCCAAGCCACATTCCCTGCAAACGAAGCTATCTCTTACGATATTGATACTCAATATGGATTGCTCTCAAAACTATTACCTCATGCTCTGTATGATAATGAATCTTCATTTACACTCATCATCAAAAATACAGCCGACTACGTGTTACATGGCTCGTGCCGCAACCCACACTATGCAAGTAAAGACAGTTTAGTTATTGCTAATCAACAGCATCAAGCGCGGCAACCAGAAGAAAGAGCAAGCCTATTGATGATGAGTGGTGACCAAATCTATGCCGATGATGTGGCAGGACCAATGCTTTACGCTATTCAGCAAGTGATACCTAAACTGGGCTTATTTGAAGAAACCTTGCCCCATTCTGAAATACAAAATTGCTCAGAACTCTTTGTGCACCCTCATAATTTGTATCATAGAGATAAAATCCTACCTCATTATGTAGAGAAGAATAATTTCTTATCCCGCTGCAATTTGTATCGCTCTCGTCCAATATTCAGTTCGACTAAGCATGAAAATCATTTAATAAGTATCTCTGAGTTCTTTGTTATGTACTTATTAGTATGGTCTCCAACGCTTTGGGAAACGATTTCTTTACCAGAAAAACACCCTAATTTAGACGGTAAATGGCAAAAGATGTGGCAGCAAGAGAAGCAACAAATTGATCTTTTTGTCGATGGACTAACTGATGCGCAGCAATTATTTGCGCACATACCGACTTATATGATTTTTGATGACCATGATGTTACTGACGATTGGAATCTAACCATTGGTTGGGAGAATGCCGTAAACGGCCATCCACTCGCCTCTCAAGTCATTGGTAATGGGTTAATTAGCTACTTTCTCTGTCAAGGTTGGGGAAATAACCCAGAGCAGTTTGATGCTGAATTTTTAGATGCATTTAGAGATCTTTTTTCTCAATATAACAATGAACAACATCAAAAATTAATTTGGACTCTAACTCGCTTTGAACAATGGCATTACTCAATTCATACCACTCCGAAAGTTGTGGTTCTGGATACTCGTACTCGTCGTTGGCGATCAGAATCAAATACCAATAAACCTTCTGGATTAATGGATTGGGAGGCTTTACTCGATTTACAACATGAGTTAATTGATCAAGAGTCGATCATTATTGTGTCAGCGGCACCCATTTTTGGGGTTAAATTTATTGAAGCATTACAAAAAACCATGACATTACTAGGTCAACCTTTGGTTATTGATGCTGAAAACTGGATGGCACACCCAGGCTCTGCAAATACCTTACTGAGTATTTTAACTCACCCTAAAACACCACAAAACTTTGTTATTCTATCTGGCGATGTGCACTACTCATTTGCCTATGATATTAATGTACGTCACAGCAAATCAAGCCCTGATATTTACCAAATTACGTGCAGTGGATTCAAAAATGAATTCCCTAATGCTCTCTTACGTTTTTGTGATTTTATGGACCGTATTCTTTATAGTCCGCACTCACCTTTAAACTGGTTTACAAAGCGAAAAAATCTATTGGTATCAAAACGAGATCCATCAACATCAAATCAGCATAAGTTGATTAATCAAAGTGCGATTGGAGAGTTAAAGTTAGATGATAAAGGCAAGCCAACACAGATATCCATTCTGACTGCAGAAGGAAAATCTATCTCGTTCTTGCCTAAATAAACGCTAGAAAACTAGCTTGGGGAAATTAATCGTTGAGTGTTGCGTCTAAGTCGCACTCAACTTCCATTGAATTATGGAAATACAGACCGGCTTCAATTGCATCTAGCCATTCTAATTCCATCTCTTCACGATATTTTATTTTATCGAGATAATTATTACTCATCTATCATTTCCTTATTTGAGTATATGAGTGTTCTGATTATACAAACCTGCTATGACATTACTGTGACAGAGTTAAAACTACCATTCTGTAAATTTTAAATTCATCACACATACTGAGAATGATTCTTATTTATATTGATAATCATTTCCATTTAACCTAAGCTATAGGTTTGTTATCTAATGAATTCTTATTATGAAATCCACACCACTACTGTCACTTATTTCATTACTGCTTTTGTCAGGATGTAGTCAAAACATTCACCAAAAGGCTGAAGTTGAACCTTCTGTAGAAAGCTTTTACGATTATCAACTGCTTTCTCCTAGTAGTGACGTCATTGCGCTTACCTCTCTACCTGATGAAATACGCAATGCTGATGTTGTTTTGATTGGTGAATGGCACACACATGCGGGTGTCCATCGTTTCCAAACGGATTTATTTAAACAATTAGCGCAAGAAAACCCAAATTTAGCGTTATCGATGGAACAATTTACCCGTGATAAACAAGATATCCTCACTCAATATCTGTCTGGGGAAATTGGTGAACAAACCTTAATGAAAGAAGCGAACGCTTGGCCAAATTATGAAAGTGATTACCGTCCGTTAGTTGAATTAGCCAAATATTATCAACGTGATGTTATTGCATCAAACGCACCAAAACCGATTGTAAAATGTATCGGTCAGCAAGGTATTGATTATCTCGATAAACTCAATGACACCGAGCGTACATGGCTTGCCGCTAACATAGATACGGCTAATTCTGCATATAAAACGAAATTCTTTAATTCAATGCACCATGGAGATGAATCTCAAACCAAAAAACAGTATGCAGCTCAAATAACATGGGACGCAACTATGGCTGAAAGCATTGTTAACTACATCGATCAACACCCAAATTCACAAGTCATGCATATTGCTGGTAAATTTCATATTGAAAACGGATTAGGGATCGCAACGCAGATTCTAAAACTGAACCCAAACCTGAACGTGGCTGTGGTGACACCAACTGAAGCGATAAGCCCAGAGAGTAAAGATTATCAATTAAAGGTATTAACACCGCCTAAGCGTTTCATTAAAAAAGAGAACATGATGAACGCTTATAAAGATCTAAAAAACCGTAATAAAGATCTGGTGTGTAAATAATACCATTCTCAATAAATACCTAGCTAAAATGCAAAACCCAACGATGGAATAAAAATGCCCATCGTTGGGAATTCCTCTAAACTGCTTATTAAATAAATGCTTTATTGTAACCCACGGTCGTTAAGAACAAACTTGCGTAACTCACGCTCTTCTCTCATGACATATATGATATAAACAATATCATCTTCTGTTACTTTGTAGAAAATTCGACATGGTGGCAATACAAGCTCTCGATAATCCAAATGTGGTAATTCAGGAACACTACGACCAGATAATGGAAAGTTTTCTAAGTGCTCAACATTACGAAAAACAGTTTGTACTAACGTTTTGGCAGCCAAGATATTATTTATAGCGATATATTCTGCAATTTCGTCCAAATCCAATAAAGCTGATTCAGTCCACTTAATTACAGCCATTTATTCATTTTCTCTTTTGCTAAGTCATGTGAAACAACACGATTATCTGAAATTGCTTTTTCACCGCGAGCTATACCTTCAAGGATTGCAATACGTTTTTGCATGAATTCATAGTCTTCAACGTCTAACAAATAAGCTGATGGTTGACCATGCTCTGTTATCAAAACAGGTTCTTTTGAGGCATGAAGCTCAGAAAGAATTTTGGTAGCTTGACGCTTTAATGTAGTAACTAATTCAACTTTCATGCTCTGTTTCCGTTATCAAAAGAATAAAGTATCACTATTGTATCACTTCATTGTCCATTGAGATAGTTCATGTCATACGACATAGACCGCTTTAATGAACTCTATTTTCTAAATCAGAAAACTAAATAAATACGTAAACCAATTATCTGCATTGTTATAACGCTCAATAAAAAAACCACCTACCTTTGACGGGGGAGTAAAAAGGTAAGTGGTTTTGGTATTTTTTGAGTGCGCTATTTTCGGATAACAAGTACAACTTCACCTACTTGTATTCCCCATTTATAAATGGCAGTTTGATTGATCACCACTGACTCTGATATTTGATAAATCCAATCATCAAATTCAACTTCATACAGTGAATCATCCACCTCCAATACCATGGCATATTTCCAATGTAGCGCATTACCTGCACTCTCTCCGGTGGCTTGTTCAAGAATATCATTGGCTTTTCCTGTATAGGTTTGGTTACCTAAATCTTGAATAACCCAAGTGCGATTTTGTTTTTCACCATCGTTAAATAAAAACTGTTCATCTAACGTTAACGTGTTTTCTTTCCAACTGGCTTGCAAATCAACCGTGAATGTTCTTATTACTTTGCCATCAAATCCTTTTACTATTCCCTCAGCTTTTAAGTCACCCTGAAAAAAATCTTTCATTGAAAATGATGGGGTTACTTCAGCGTAATCACTGACCTCTTGAGATGAACACCCCATTAAAACGAAACTGAGCAGCACAAAAATAAGCTTTTTCATTACTCGGCTCCTATCAGTTCTAATCGCAGATCGGGATACGTTGTTTTTTCTGACACCCAAATATCCAAGAACAGCTGTGAGAAATCGGAATTTGCGATGCTTCCTATGGGTTTATTATTTAAAAAGAATGCATTGGTTCCGTTTTCATCAATAGTAAATACCAGTTTATCTTCTGGTTTCACATCAGGAAAAACGTTCTCTAATTGCTCTAACCAACTATTTAAGTCTGGATGGTTGATGGCTTGTTTTTGCCATTGCTCTTTTGTCGCTTTTATTAAGTTTTCTTTGGATATATTACGGTAATACTCTATTTCTAAGGCCTGTGGGTATTCACCATAAGTAAATTCACCTGATGAAGTAAAAAGTTGTGCCTGATAAACTGAAATGAGATACCAAGTTAATTCCGATTTACCGCTACTTTCTAACCCAGATAATGGCGCGGATTGAACACTACTTGTTATTAACAGCCCCGCTAGAATGAGCATGTTGATTTGCTTCGACATGTGAACTCCCCCTTTCCTGTATTCTTTGATTTATTCGTTTCTGAATAATAATAAATACGGGTAAATTGACAGCCCAGATCACCGCAACGGCAAATAAAGTGATATTTAATGAATAGACAAACTCAACACCGCCAAGTCGTTGTCCTGCAAGATAGTTTAAAGGCCCCGCAATGGCACCAAATAAAGAGATAGCGACGATATGAAAACGGCTTAACCATTTCAAGCTGTGATTTAACGCAATAGAGAAGTGAGCCCAAACCATAATTAACCAAATAGGAATAATGGCATTATTGGCAAAAGAAAAGATATCGATTAACGATAAGAAGGAATCACTAATAACACCAATAATACCAATAACCGTGATCATCATGGCATCTTGTTTTCGACTTGGTGATACCCACAAATGGATCAATACAGAAAGTAATAAAAAAGGAATGGCTTGCTGCTTGTAAATGATAGCAGCAAGCCAGGCAAGCTGAAACCACACGGCATTAATCAGAGGGAAATAACGTTGCATGGCAGCCTCCTAAACGATAATTTGCAAACATTAATCTATAAAAATCACTTGCAAAAAACTTTACTAACAATCTATATCAATGGACTTAAACAACACCATGTTGTGGTTTTGCGGCAACAAGGTGAACAGTACTGATTTTTCTTTCAAGAAATCCACCCTCGCAATAACATAAATAGAATTTCCAAAGACGAATAAAGTCATCACCATATCCCATCTCTTTTAACTCACCGGCAGATTTATCAAAACGTTGATACCAATGATTCAATGTTTTGGCGTAATCCAACCCAATATCATGCAATGAAGTGATCACCATATCCGTGTTCTCAGCCACTTTATTTGCCATGACACTCACTGAAGGTAAACACCCACCAGGGAAAATGTATCGCTGAATAAAATCAACACTCTTACGGTATTTGTCATAACGTTGGTCAGAGATGGTAATTGCTTGAATAAGCATCTTTCCTTCCGGCTTTAAATGCTGGCTACACACATCAAAGAAAGTGCTTAGATATTCGTGCCCTACTGCTTCTATCATTTCAATCGACACTAACTTGTCGTATTGACCTTCTAAAGTACGGTAATCTTGTTTTAACAAGGTAATTGAATCTTCCAAACCCAACTGTTTCACTCGCTGCTCGGCATACTCGTATTGAGCGTCTGATATGGTTGTGGTTGTGACTTTTACACCATAATTCTGTGCAGCATAAATGGCTAATGCTCCCCAGCCTGTTCCGATCTCAAGAAGAGTTTCACCGGGTTTTAGCTCCAAACGCTCACAAATGGTTTGTAACTTAAATAACTGAGCTTCTTCCAAATTGGCTTCTTGATGTGGATAAATGGCACTTGAATACAGCATTTCTTTATCAAGGAACGTTTTATACATTTCATTCCCTAAATCATAATGAGCCAGTATGTTTTTCTTCGACCCATGCTCAGTATTTTTATTGCGTTTATGATTTAACAAATCAAAAAATTGGATAATTTTACTAAAACTGTTTTCAACTCTGTCTAACACGCCCTGCTCACGACCTAACACTTGAATCACTTTGGTTAAGTTCGGACTTGTCCACCATTCAGCAACATAGGCTTCGCTGGCACCGATACCACCACCGAATAAAATTTTTCGATACGCTTGCGTATTATGAATCTCCACAACGGCTTCTAACGTTGCATCTGGATTTCCTAGCGTGACTTGTCCAACTTGATCGAAAATGGTTAAAGATGCTTGAGACATTTTTCCTAAGTAGTCGATTAACACCTTTCTAGCTAACCCATCAATCCAGCTCATTGGTTCTACTTGTTGATTTTCTATCGAAACAGAATTCATTTGATTATTAGACATGGTTCCCCCTATTTTTCTGGATGAGGCACAAACGGTATTCGTTTTAAGCATAATTTCAGTGCCTGCCAGTAAATTCCATATACTATTTTTACGGTCATCATCGGAATTGAGATCACTTGTTGTTTAATATTTTTTGAATTAAATGGTTTTCTTGTCATCGAAATGGTCGCATCAAAGATTTTTTCTTGGCTTTTATCCAGACCACGATTTTCTAAATGCAATGAGAGGTGTTTATTGGGCGCTTTAACAAACCAATGATATTTCATATCTAAGTTTAAAAAAGGCGAAACATGAAAGGCTTTATCAATGATTTTATTGGAATCCATTTTTATTAAATAATAATGGGTTTGATTCCATGGCGTATTACTCACTTCCGCTAACAAATAAGTCAATTGGTCATTTTTGTCGTAACAGTAATACAAATTAATTGGACTAAAATAGACGCCAAAACAGCGCACTTGGCCAACAAATAAAACTCGTGTTTGAAGTGATAAACCACCAAGTTCTTCCACTTTATCCCATACCGCTTGTTTTAACGGTTGCTCTGCCTTACCAAGATAATCTGAACGGCGAAATGACAACGGTGAAAAGCGATTTTTCCTAAACCACCCAACGGACTCTGTTTGCTCTAACTCATCAAGATCTAAAGCAATAAAAAACATTTCATAGCTAAAACTGTGCTCACGTGTTTGAAAACGGCGATGTCTAACATCACCGTGATAAATACATGAATGGTTCAAATCTGCTTGATGCACACTCATAAACTTATCCCAAAGCGTTGGCACACATCTAACGCACTTCTTACTCCGTCTTCATGGAATCCGTTGTACCAATAAGCGCCAGCAAAGTGTGTATGATTATGTCCGCACACTTCTTCTCTACGTTGCTGAGCTTCTAATGTATCTAAATTAAATACTGGATGATCGTATTTATACATTCCTAATATTTTGTCTTTATGAATAAGCGGTGAATTATTCAACGTCACGCAAAAGGTGGTTTCTTTGGTTTCTAGACCTTGAAGAATATTCATATTATAGGTCACGCTAGAAGGACGATTTTTGTCGGTCACATCCAAATGATAATTCCATGCTGCCCATGCTCGCTTTTGCATAGGTAACAAGCTTTCATCCGTATGCAGCACCACTTCATTCTCTTGATAAGTCAGTTTAGACAGAACTTCTTTTTCTTGCTCTGAAATATCCGTTAGCATCGCTAGTGATTGGTCACTATGACATGCCAAAATCACCTCATCAAATTCATGCTCTTGTTGATTATCAATTGTTAATGTCACTCCATTATCATGACGAACAACACCAGTAACTGGACTGTTAAGATGGATATTATCTTTAAATGACTCAATCAAAGGAGCGATATAAGAATGTGAACCATTAGGAATAACATACCATTGTGGACGATTGGCTATGTCCAATAACCCATGATTATGGAAAAAACGAACAAAGAAATGCAGCGGGAAGCTTTTCATATCTTGCAGGCTAGATGACCAAATTGCGGCTCCCATCGGTAAGATATAATGCTCAGCAAAATAGGTACTGTAACCATCTTCGTGCAGCATATCACCCAAGGTACAATCAGCATCAATATGCTCTTGATGCCATAAGGCTTTACATTGCTTATTAAAACGTAGAATTTCGCTAATTAAAGAGAGAAATTTAGTATTAAAAATATTTGAACGTTGAGCAAATAACGTATTTAAATTATGTCCATTATATTCCAAACCTGAGATCACGTTTTTTACACTAAAACTCATTTCTGTTTCTTGCCCAGATAAGCCAAGTTGAGTTAACAGCTCAATAAAATTTGGATACGTTCTATTATTAAAAACGATAAATCCAGTATCAATATCCCACTCTTTTCCTTCCGCTTTTACTGTTTTTGTTGCAGTATGCCCACCAATATAATCATTGGCTTCAAATACAGTAACTTGATGCTCTCGACTTAATAAATGTGCGCAAACTAAGCCCGAAATACCTGTTCCAACTACGGCAATTTTTTTCATTTTCGTTTCATCCTTAAAGCCATCCATTGCCAAATACACGAAGGAAGCGCCCCCATCAAGATGAGAAAACGAGTAAAAGGAAATGGAAAATGAATGTGTTGTTTATTGTTATTAATTCCATTAATAATGTGATCAGCGGCTTTATCCGGCTCTATCAACATTGGCATGGGGAAATCATTTTTATCTGTTAATGGTGTTTTTACAAAACCAGGCGCGATAACACTGATGGTTAATCTTTCTTTTGGTATATCCAATTGCAGTGATTGTGCTAAATAATGAATAGCAGCCTTACTTGCTCCGTAAGCTTCAGCGCGTTGAAAGGGAACAAAAGCAGCACTTGAGCCCATTAACGCAAGATGACCTCTTTGTTTCATTTTAGGAAGTAACGCTTGCAAGCAATAACCAATAGAAATCACATTTGTATTGATGACTCGCTCAAATAACTCAGCGTCAAATCCCATAGCGTCATCAATGTATTCACAGGTGCCTGCATTAAGAATCGCAATATCTAAAGACTCAACCTCGGTAAGTACATCAATAATTGCATCATGATGATTCATATCAAATGCAATTTTAACTAACTTATCACTCTTCTCTGCATCAATAAGCGACGGTGATTTTAGGTACGCTTGGAAATTACGACCGCACGCATATACTTTGTCACCTGCTTGTAGGTACTTTTCAACTAAAGAAAGTCCAATTCCGGAAGTGGCTCCTGTGATTAATACATTTCTCATGCTTGCACCCTCTTTTTAATGAACTTAACCATAGGGCCAATAAGAGGCAAATGCTCGTAAACCATTTGTCCCATATCAAGAAAATCTCTGTGATAGAAAACTTTATCATTGAATTTAATATGAGAGACACCTTCAACACTGATGCTTTTACCTTTACCTATTTTTGGATGCTTGTAATTCATCGTCCAAAAAAGCGTCGCTTCACCTTGTGATAAATTAATGTCTTCAATGACATGATGAATGGTAAATTTACATTCGATAAGGTTAGTGTACAGATGTGTGAAGTAATCGGTTAGTTCATCAATTCCATTAATTTCGTGGACAGCATCAATGAACTGAACGTCAGAAGAATAGATTTCTGAGAGATGGTGCAGTGTATGTTTGTTTAAACCGCCATATAAAGCGATAAATTTTTGAATAAAGCCAGAATGATCCATATCTGTACTTCCTTTTATCTTAGTCATACACCTATATACGCTTAACGAAATATAAAAGATCACATCCTGTGATCTTTTATCTTCATAATTTAAGTATGGTTGCTAATACAATAAATTTCCAATTGGATTGAATAACTTACTTAACCCTTGTTTAAAGTATAGTGGTGCATTTTGAACCGTGTAACACAAACAGCCTTCTGACGTTTTAGGGCTGTGGCTATTTGAAGCGTCTAGCCAAATAAAATCCCCTTTTTGATAATGACCAGATTCATCTTCAAAGCTGCCATCGAGTAATAAGGTTAACTCAAATCCTTTGTGTGTATGATGAGGAATTTCACCACCGGGCTTAATATGAAGTAGGTTAGAACGCGTGTCTTGTTCCTCATTTAAACGAGTTCGACTCACTGCACCTAAATGATTCCATTTTAAGTTGTCGTATCGATGTAAAATGTAAGGAAGCTGATATTCTTTATCATCAATAAATAGTGTATATACAGGCTCTGGAGCTAAATAAGTTGGCTCTATTTCTAAGGCCATGATATTAGCTAACATAGAGTCGAAACCATCACTGTCACTTACTTTCTCATTCGCTTGCTTTTCTTCTTTACTGGTTGTTGAATTCCATGTTTTGCTCGCAAGACGATGAGTAATAGCATCAAGTTTCTTTTGACACTGTGGACATAATTCACAGTGTAATGAAATAGCCACGGCTAATGATTCGGGTAAATCACCATTTGCATGAGAACTCAAAAGCTCATCTTTGGGGTGGTAAGTGATCTTATTCATGCTCATACTCCTGACGCAATTTAGTTAACGCTAAGCGTAATCGAGATTTTATCGTTCCTATTGGCTCTGCAAGCTGTTCAGATAACTCTTGCTGAGTTAGCCCTTGCACATATAATCCTTCAATGACTATTCGTTGAGGTAATGGCAATAGCATGAGTGCTTTTTCAAGGTTCTTATTCTCGAGGAAATCAACCGAATTAGTTTCAACTTGTTTGTCGTATAGTGGCCACAAATCCTCACTAATTGTATCTTCTTTATTAGTTTGAATTTTTCTTAACATATCGAAGCTATGGTTACGCATAATAGTAAAAATCCAACCTGAGGCATTGCCTTTACTACGGTTGAATAATGTGGCTTTTCGCCAAACTAACGTCATCGTTTCTTGAACTAAGTCCATTGCTAAACTTTGATCATTAAATCGTTTTAAACCATACATTTTGATCTTAGGAGCAAACCACTTAAAAAGCTCAGCGAATGCAACTTTATCTTGCGTCTCACCGACTTTTCTTAACCAAGAATCTATTTGAACCGAACTGTCTTTGTCACTGTTCGGTCTATCTGCAATGCTCACTCGAGTGACAACCTCTACCTGTTGAATATGCATATCGACTCCCTCTATTTTTTATCTATTACGAGAGAGAGAATAAAAAAGATCACTATAAAATATAAAACATCTTATTTTGAGCATAGTTGAATGATCACAAAATCAGAAGAAAACTAAAAAAGTAATGATATAAATAAGTTAGCAAATTAAATGTACTTACAATTAATCAGTTGAATTATAGTCAAATTAAATAATAATGAATTTTTTTAACCGTGATTTTCTATGAAAAAATTCATTCTGCTTCTTCTAATTTCATTTTCTACATCTGTATACAGCTATGAATACGGTGATCCAGTCAAAGGAAAAGTAAAAGCGCCTAGTTGTATTTTCTGCCATGGCGAAACAGGTAAGGCAAGCAATAGTGCGTACCCTAATTTGGATATGCAAAATGAAATGTATCTATATTTATCGATGAAGTCCTATCAAAACGATGAAAGGAAAGGCCCTCTTGCACAAATGATGAAGGCCCAATTACAACGATTAAACGATCAAGATTTAAGAGACATTGCCGCTTTCTATGCAAAGGCATCTAAAAGCGAAAACAAATAATCGATTTCTTCTATGGTGTTGTAATGCATAAAGCCAATACGGACAACACCTCCTCGCTCATAAAAACCTAGCTGTTTAATTAAACCAATTGCATAAAAATGTCCGCTCCATACACATACATTATATTCCGCCAATATTTTTGCTATCTTTTCAGGCTTTATCCCATCAATACGAAGTGCAAACGTTGGAGTGCGCTCAGACAATTTATTCTTATCAGTAATACCATATAAACGAATCCACGGACGTACAGCGAGTTTATTTAAAAAATGCTGTGTTAATTCATCTTCATGTATTTGGTACTGTTCAAAGCTCTTTTTCAACCTATCCCTTAAAGAAAGGGACTCATCTCCCCATTGAGCCAAGTATTCAACAGCACTCGTTAAGCCCGCTAAAGCCTCAAAACTTTGAGTTCCCGTTTCAAATCGACCGGGTCCAACATTTGTCGCTGGCTCAACTTTATAGGGGGATAAAGCGTACATCCATTTTGGCGATACATAAGCAATGCCCACATGAGGCCCAAAAAATTTATATGCCGAACACGCTAAAAAGTCACATCCAAGCGCTTGAACATCAATAAGATGATGTGGGGCATAATGAACAGCATCCACATAAACCATGGCGTTCACTTGATGTGCTGCTTCAACGATCGATTTCACATCAACAATTGATCCTGTGGTGTTAGACGCATAAGTGGTTGCGACTAATTTCGTTTTTTCTGTTAATAATGAATAAAGGTGTTCCATATCCAAAGTACAGTCATCTTCTTTAATTCTTACTTGATGAACAATCACCCCTTTATCTTCTGCAGCTTGCTGCCAACTTGATACGTTTGAATAGTGATCAAGTGCCGTGACAATAATCTCATCCCCTCTTTTCCAGTCTCGGCTAATAGATCGACTCAGCTGAAAAGTAAGTGAAGTCATATTAGGGCCAAAGATGATGTTTTCTTCGCTCTTCGCATTGAGCAATGCCGCACAAGAAAGTCGAGCTTGATTTAATACATCATTCGTATTTTTACTGGAAAAAAAGTGTCCGCCCAAGTTTGAATTGGAAAAACCAAGATAGTGAGACATGGAATCAATCACCCTTTGAGGCACTTGTGATCCACCCGGCCCATCAAAAAAAATAACGGGTTTATTGTCTACCTCTTGCGTTAAAGAAAGGAACTGCGTTCTAACGTTATTAGGAGTGAAATTCATCAACATTATCCTTAGCGGTTAAAACAAAAACATCCATATGACCTTCTTTCTGCTGATCAATTAAACGGATTGGTTTACCGTTGTGCCAAAGTTTTCTATCGTCAACAAGGGCAACATCACCATCTGCTAAGATCTTCTTAAAGAATGGCGTTTCATCAGAATTTTCATAAACTAATAATTCTCCACCTTCTATATTGGAGCGATCGATACCAATAATGGCAATGTGGTCGAAACCATCTTGGTGCACACCCTCTGGCGCTATTTCAGTTTCATCATATATCGCAGCAATGCGCATTTGATGAATTTCAATTTCTTGTCCATTTGGAAGATCATTTAAATCCATAAATATCTGGCACATTTCTAACATACCATCACTATGTAGAATACCTGACTCTATGGCTTCAAACTCACGAAGAACATCACCTTGAAAATGATTAATATCTTCGCTTTGAACAAAATTATGCTTATTAGTTTCGATAATTTTTTCATTAACAATGCGGATAACTGAATACCGTCGTAAACGATAATTACCATCTGCATAAGTTGTTTTTGGAAGACCAGAAAAGGAAGGAGCAAGTTGATGAACAGCATCATGACTCAAATGAGTAAGCTGTAATGACATTTCGTGTGAGTGATACATAATGCCTCCTGCATAATATACTTAACAATTAAGTTACACTTTATTATTTACGCAGAAATCCTGATAAATCAAACTAAACAGTTATTTCATTCACTCAAATATATAAAATCAAGATATAAATTCAATATCATTAATTTATTTAGTCATTAACACCAATAAGAGCCAACCTAAAGATAAAATAACAACATCCTTCACTAAATTAACGCTAACATTATAATTTAAAAGGTATTTATTTTAGCTGAGTCTGCTTATTCCACAATAAGACCAATAACATACTTATTGTTATCACTAAATAAAATATGCCTAAATTTACTTGGTCCGTTACCCAGTTTTTTACTAAATATCCTCCTAAAAGACCTGAAAGACACATTTGAACTGAGCCTGATAACGCGGAGATAGTTCCTACTTTATGTGTATGGGGGGCAAGTAATAAATTGATTGATAATGGAAAGCTGATCCCTTGTGCTATTGCAAGTAAAGTAAACGCAAAAACCAGTGAAAAAATGGACGTTGAAGCGAAAAGTAACCATAAACCTGAGATAGTCATAATCACTAACGCTAAGCTCATTAATTGATTAATCGACCATCGTTTATTTAAACTATTAAGCAAAAAGCTTCCCATCATAAGCCCAGCAGATGGGATGATCATGGTTTGACCATATTCTGCTGCGGTTAATCCAAAGCCGTCTTGTAGTAAAAATGGCAAAAGCGAAACGGAAACCAAACTTGCGAGATAACTTACCCAATTTAATCCCGCACTAGAGATAATTTGAGGGTTTCTAATTAATGCAGCGTAATCTCGTAACGTCTGAGTAATACTGAACTTTTGAGGCGCATAAGGTAACGTTTCAGGCAAAATAAAATAACCGATTACTAATATTGAAATTAGATAAATAAGTACAAAGCCAAAAACCCATTGCCAACTAAAGTGCCATGCAATCCATCCTCCAATAACAGGAGCAAGAATAGGTAAAATGGATGCAGTAATCGATATGTAAGACATGGCTTTAGTTAGGTGGTAACCACTATAACTATCTCGTAAAACACTCCGCCCTAATACAGATGCACTACCAGCACCCAACCCTTGTAATAAGCGACCTAAGACTAATGCCGTAAAATTATCGGTCATTGTGAAGCAAAGCAAGGTGCCAACTAAATACACACCCTGACCCAATATAAAAATAGGACGTCTTCCTAACGCATCAGATAATGGGCCATAAAATAGCTGTGAGCCACCAAACCCGACCAAAAATAAAGTCACAAGTAACTGAACATCAGCAGAAGATATACCCAGTTCTTGGCTAATAAGTGGCAAAGAAGGCAAGTAGATACTTACACCGACTTGCCCCGTAGCGATGATCATCATAGCTAAAAGCAAAGGTGTTTTATTTAATCGGCTTGGCGACAATGTATCTGTATTATTTATATTCATAATGTTAGTTTACATTGACCCTATATAAATGATAATAGACTATATAGGAATCACATTAATTCCTAACAGGACTGAATTATGGATTGGATTGAGAGCGTTAAAAGCTATATCAAAGTCGTTGAAGAAGGCAGTTTTAATGCAGCGGCCTACCAACTAAATACTTCGGGTTCAGCAATTAGTAAACGTATTAATTGGCTTGAAGAGCGTGTTGGAGTTCAACTCTTAACACGAACCACACGTTCTGTTCATCAAACAGAAGCTGGTCTACTTTTTTATCAACGAGCAAGGTTACAGTTAGATCAATGGCAACACCTAGTTGATGAAACACGTGCCATAAACCAAACTCCTGCAGGACTATTAAAGATCGGCGCAACACTTGCAGTTGGATCCAAATTTATCATTAAATATCTTGATGAATTCTTAGCCACTTATCCAAAAATCAAAGTTCAACTAATTACGACTCTTCCAGGACAAGTTCCTGAGCATAATGTAGATGTGTTTATCAGCCGTGAGTTAGAGCAACTCAATACGTTTAGCTACAAAGCTACGCATTTATTTGAGCATCACTCTGGTTTTTTCGCTTCTAAAGATTATCTCGATAAATATGGGATACCAAATAACATTAATGAACTAAAGAAGCACAATATGCTCATTTGGGGTGAACGACCAATAAGGGAAATTAAGTTAGCTAACAATAAAAGAGTGACGTTACGTGGTAACTTCGCAACCACCAACCCTGAAGCATTATTTCATGCAGCAAAGCGAGGTATGGGGATATTATTAACCAGCCAGCAAATGGTTATAGATGATCTTCAATCTGGTGCATTAGTTCCTATTCTTCCAGACATTACGGCCGACCATACTAGAGTAAATGCGTATTACCATGCTTTAGATTATGAGCACACAAGAACTCAATTATTCATTAAATATCTAAAAACTAAATTAAGTTGAACTTACATCACATTATTAACCAGAAGGATGTATTGCATTAGATTATAAATTCCGTACTCTGTGCCTCTATCTTTGTTGATTAAGTTGTAAGTAAATGAATACGGCAATTCTTTGGGCGTTCATCCCCACTTTCTTTTTTGTGTCTGTAACTCCAGGTATGTGTATGACCTTAGCACTTAGCCTTGGAATGAGTATTGGATATAAACGTACACTTTGGATGATGATTGGAGAACTGATTGGTGTAGCACTTGTTGCTGTATCTGCCGTATTAGGCGTTGCTGCAATTATGCTGAATTATCCGTGGTTATTTACAATTTTTAAAGCCATTGGAGCGAGTTATCTAGCCTATATAGGTATACAAATGTGGCGCTCTAAGGGGAAACTCGCCATGTCAGGTGAGCAAACCGAAGTCGTGAAAGGTAAAGATTGGGATTTAGTTGTTCAGGGGTTTGTTACAGCGATTGCAAATCCGAAAGGTTGGGCATTTATGATATCTTTATTACCACCGTTTATTGATGGCAATCATGCAATTGCACCACAATTACTGGCTTTGGTCTCAATTATCTTGATGTGTGAATTTCTGTGTATGA
This sequence comes from Aliivibrio sp. S10_S31, assembly GCF_014694495.1. Classification (NCBI taxonomy): domain Bacteria; kingdom Pseudomonadati; phylum Pseudomonadota; class Gammaproteobacteria; order Vibrionales; family Vibrionaceae; genus Aliivibrio; species Aliivibrio sp. S10_S31. The sequence continues at coordinate 68,993 of NZ_JAAUWR010000007.1, forward strand.
CACTTTATGCGGTTGGCGGGAAAGGGTTAAAGCGTGTTCTTGGACAATCAAATAACGTCAAAATCATGAATAGAATTGCCGGTAGCTTGATGATTGGTGTTTCAGTATGGTTATTCATGAGCTAAGTTTGATTTACACTCAATAATACAAATCGATGCTAGTTCTTCATCACTAGAGCTAGCATATCCAATTCTTCATCAGTAAGAATTGCATTATCTACTCGTTCACTATCTGCCGTTTTTTCTTTCAGTTTTTGACTTACCATTGACTGAAGATTGCGCAGTTGTTGTATACTTAAACTATTCAATTCAATCTTTACGCTTTCTTGATAATTCATAAATATTTCCATTCATTTTTTATTAATCATTGACAATATTGATAGTAGTTCCCTTTTTCCTACACATTGTCAGACAAATGTAAAAGATAAAAGTTGCAAAAATAAGTTAAACTGATCGCACTATTGTTATATGGAGGAAACAAATGCGCATTCAAGTAGATACACACACCCATACTTATGCTAGTGGCCACGCATACAGTACAATAATAGAAAATGCATTTGCTGCATCGCAACTCGGTCTACCTATGTTCTGTACAACCGACCATACCTCTTCCATGCCTGGCGCACCCCATTACTGGTTTTTTAATAACCAACGTGTTCTTCCTAGATTTATACATAACGTTGCGATCGTTCGTGGCTGTGAAGCGAATATTTGCAATGATGGTGAAATCGATATACCACCTTCGGTTGACTCTCATCTCGATTGGGTCATTGCTAGCTTCCATGAGCCTGTATTTCCATCTAAAGATAGCCTAGTACACACTCAAGCATTGATCAAAGTAATATGTTCAAATCGAGTGGATGCTCTGGGGCATTTAGGAAATCCAAATTTTGATTTCGATTTTGAGGCTGTTATTGCTTGTGCTGCAGAATATAATGTTGCTATAGAGCTAAATAACACCTCACTAAAAGGTGAGACTAGAATTGGAAGTATTGATCGCTGTTATGAAATAGCTAAAGTAGCAAAAAGACTAGGTGCATACGTAACAACGGGCAGTGATGCGCACTTTTGTGAGGACATTGGTAAATTTAGTAAAGTTGAACAACTTATTAATGATGTTGATTTTCCACTGGATAAAGTGATTACCCATACTCCTAAACAATTTTTAGACTTCTTGGCGCTTAGAGGAAGAGCTCCGATTGAAGAATTTAAAAAATTAATGGTTTAAATAAATTAATCGGGAAAGTGTATTAGCACTTTCCTGGCTTAAACTTAACTTTATATGCTAAGAATCTTCACTCACTTTTCTTAGATTTGATAGATAATTAACCCAGCCTTTTGTTTCATTTGTACTGGTAATATCATTGGCTTTTTTCGCCTTAATTAAGCTTTCTTCGATACGATTCAACTTATAGTATGCTTTTGCTTGTGCAAGTAAAACCGCTTGTTTTTTCTTAGGATCCTTCACCTTAGCTAATGAAAGCAAAGCCAATTGGTACTCTTTTTGTTGAAGCAATAACTGAGCTTCTTGCCAATAATATCGTGGAGAGACTTTAGCCGCTTTCCCCCAATAAAGAATTGATTGCTGCCATTCTTTTGCTTGTTGCCAATACACGGCTTGCTCAACCAATAAATCAACATCTGTATTTGCTTTTGATAAACGCTTCAACGTAATAGCAGCTTGCTCTGGAATACCTTGCTTTGCATATAGCTGAGCTAATAACATAATATCTTGCTCAGGTAAGGGTAAGCCTTTTCTATCTGCTAATACCAAAACACTTAATGCTTGTTTTGTTTGATGTAACTGTAAATGTGCAGTCACAAGTTGACGCCACCATGTCAATTTTTCTGGTTCAAGTACAATGAGTCGCTCTAAAGTTGGGATCACAGATTTCCATTGTTTTAGTTGAACTTGAGAGCCAAATTTTAGTGATAAAGGCGTTAACGAATCTGGTTGGCGATAAGATTCATATCGCTGAATGGCTTTTAGTGTAGAGCTGAATTCCGAGAGTTGATAATGAATTTGAGCTATTCTAAGCCAAAGTTCATTTCCTTTTTCATTCTTAGGAATCGATTTAACTAACTGATAATAATGAAGGAGCGCTTTTTTATATTGTTGATCCATTAACAAAAGATCAGCGAGCATTCTCTCCGTTACCCATGCTTGGGTATCTTTTAGCTCGCCACTGGATACCGCGTAATCTAACTTTTTTATCGCTAACGATTTTTGATTATTTTCCCAATAAAAAACACCAAGCATACGAGCAACAAACGCTCTATCATAAGCTTTCGATGTATTGACACCACTAAGCACTTCTATTGCTTCATTTAACTTTTCTTGCTGTTGTAAGCTTTGTGCTCTTTGCACTTTATTGGCTGTATATTTGCTTAATTCCGTCGAATGTACATTTACAGCCCACGCAACTAACATGCTCATTAGTACTAATTTCTTCATCATTCGGCTAATTTAAACTCCAATCTTACGGTTTGGTTTTGCTGAATAATCGCTTTTCCTTCGACCAACTTAGGCTGATATTTCCACTGTTTTAACGCACGCATCGCATCACGATCAAATAGTCGTTTTGGCTTTGCTTCTTGTACAGAAATCGCAAATGGCTTCCCTGTCTCATCAATAGAGAATGACATAATCACATAGCCTTCAATACGTCGTTTTAAAGCACGGCTTGGATATTTAGGCTCAACCCGATACAAAGGCATCGCTTGTTGATTTGTTTTAAAACTTCCAAATGTTGGTGCGCTAATTTTTAAGCCATTTATTGCGGTATCTAAGCCAGATGAAGACATTGGTGTCACAGGCATCACTGAAGAAACTTCAGATTGAGACTGTGAAAGCTTTGCTTCTGGCGGCTGCTCTAATGGTTTAGGCTGCTCTGGTACAGAACGTTGGCGACGCTGTATCTCACTTTCCGGTTCAACCATCATCATGGTAAAGCTTAACTGTTCACTTGCCTCTGGCTTTGCTTGATTACCGTTATCAACCATCCATGCCATTAAAGAAAACAAAGCGATACTAATGGCAACAGCAATTGGCAACGCCATTAATAACCTAAACATTATCGCTTCTCCGCTGCTAATGCGATTTGCTTAACACCAGCACCTTTTGCAGCATCCATTACTTTTACAACCGTTCCGTTATAAGCATGTTCGTCAGCTTGAATCACTAATGAGGCTTCAGGTTGCTCTAATAGCAAATGCTCAAGAGTGGCTTGCACACGCTCTACATCTACTATTCTCTTATCGATATAAATGTCATTTGATGAATTAATCGCAACAAATATGCCTGCGTCTTTCTGGCTAACCACATTCGATGCTTCTGGTCGATTTACCTCAACCCCTGATTCACGTACAAACGAACTGGTTACAATGAAAAAGATCAACATAATAAATACGATATCTAACATGGAAGTAAGATCGATTTGTGCTTCTTCTGTTTTTGTATCACGTCTTCCGAGTCTCATTTCGGACTCCTTAATGATTTTTCAAGTTTTAATTCACGTAAACGGCAGGTCTTTGAAAGTCGAGCATGAACAAATAGACCAGCTAGTGCTGCAACCATTCCAGCCATTGTAGGTAATGTCGCTAAAGAAATACCCGATGCCATTAGCTTAGGCTGACTACTGCCTAATGTTGCCATCACATCAAACACGGAGATCATTCCTGTTACTGTGCCTAATAACCCAAGCATTGGGCAAATTGACACTAACCATTTAATAAAATTCAAATGCTGATTAAGTTCTATATGCGCTTGACTTAGCCAACTATCTCGAATTGCATGGGCATGCCAAGAATCATGCTCTTCACGTTGATGCCATTGCGAGATCCATAATTGACGTCGCTTTGGAAAGTAAAAAAACAAGTAAATTACCCGCTCAACGACAAACAACCAACATACAATGACAACAGCAGCAAGCCACCACAGAATGTGTCCACCCTGCTCCATAAACTGCATTAAGGTATCAAGCCAATTATGTAGCCATGACACTGCCATTAGCTCTCATTTCCTGCAGTCGATTTTGCTTGTTGTTTTTCAGCTTGAATCGCCACTAAACCAATACCTTGTTTTTCTAAAATACTACGAACATTTTCAGCTTGAGTACTTAAGATATTGTGTGCAAATAGTAACGGCATTGCTGCGACTAAACCAAGAACGGTAGTAACAAGTGCCATGGATATTCCCCCAGCCATCACTTTAGGATCGCCATTACCAAACTGAGTAATCACTTGGAAAGTTTCAATCATGCCTGTTACGGTTCCTAATAGCCCTAACATCGGTGCTAGTGCAGCAAGTAGTTTGAGCATTGAAAGACCTTTTTCAAGTCCTTGCTGTTCATCGACTATCGCTTCTAACAGTCGTAATTCAAGAGACTCTACATTACGATGCTTTTCTTCATCATAAACAGATAAAATTCGTCCTAATGGGTTATCTGTAGGGGTTTCGGGTGTCTTTAACTGCTTTTTGATTTGCTGCTGTACAAGAGCAAGTTTACTTCCTCTAAATATCGCAATAATTAAGCCGATAGCAAGTAAGGCAAGAATAATCTGACCAACGACACCACCAGCTTGTAATCTCTCAAATAAACTAGGTGTTAGTGCCAATTGATCTAGCATAAAACCTCTTGAAGGATCGACAATCATCGTCTCGACATTACCTTCTGACAGTTCAGATAGAGAGTTTAGTGTAGGTCCATTTTCAGGTTGCTTACTGTAATAAGTGGCATCTTGACGTTTACCATCCCAATGTAAATAACCTTGCTCAGAGATTAAGCCAATAGAACCAATACGGTACGCTAATTGTGGAGCGATATTCCCTTCTCCATCAATCACCTTTACCTCTGATTCTTTTAATTCAGCACTTGCTTGGATCTGCTCATCCATACTTAGCCATAGATCCGTTAACTGATGTAACGTAGGTAATGTTTTTGCAGCAACGATGCTTGTGACCGCCTGTGAATATTGCGTGCTATCCGCTCCAGTAACACTGGTTTGGTTTTCACTTTCTAATTCTTTTGCCGCTTGTCTAACCACGCCAAATAGCTCACCTAAGCTCCCTGTATCTAAGCGTAGTTTTTCTTCTTGTTTAGCTAATTCACCTTCGTTTTTACTGAAAGTTTTAGCTAGCATATCGATTTGATTTTGAACCTTGCGTTTACGCTCTTCTAGCGCTTTCTTTTGAGCTAAGTATTCTTTCTCTGTTAATTTAAAACCAGACTCTCTTTGAGCATTATGTGTTGCTTGTTCTTTATTATAGGTCTGTGCAGTCTTTGTTAACTCACTTTGAGCACTCGCAGTAAACGAAAGACTTAATAAACCGATGCAAAGAAGTTTTACTACATAATTCATTTTATTTCTTCTCCGCAATATTTAGTGATACAGGTAAAGTAAGCAAACTTGGGGCGATTTCTTTATTTGCTACCGCATAAGCTTTATCTAACTCAGAATTCAACGAGGAATCTAATAAGATCCACGCTTTTGCTTTCTGATCCCAAGTCCAATATTTATCTTGGTTAAAGTTACGCGCAATTAAGGATATGCGGCCTAAATAAAGGATATTTGCTTGAATTTTCTTACCATTATCAAAAGAAATTTCTCCCTGATAAACTCCAAGCTTGGTTCCATAATCTAGCTCGATTTGATACGCCTCTAAAATACGACGATATTTCTCAGCATCGCTCACATTCGCAATGGTCATCATTGTTTCTAACTTTTCAATACGCTGATAACGTTGTTCTGCACGAAGTGGCTTGTCATTTTTAACCGTATTTTTCAAGCCATCGATCATTTTATACATCAAAGGCACAACACCTTGTCTTGTTTGCTCAATGTCTGAAATTTGTTGATTAATGTTCTTTAATTCACGATGCTGATCATCAACTAACGCGGTTAAATGCTTACGATAAACATCTAAATTTTTTAACTCATCTTCTAGTTGTTCAATATCAGCTTGATATGACAGTGTATTATCCGCACTCTTATTGATACGCGTTTGGCTTTGAGAAGCTTCGGTATTTGTTTTATTTTGAATTGCTTGAGCCGAGCTTAAATCACTCGCGTTCGCGACTACCGTGTGGGTTATTGCTATCAACAACAATGCTTTTTTCATCATAATCAAATTCTTTATTAATCAGTAATAAATACAATTAAGCAATGGTATCAGGTACAGCCCAACAAAGTAACGTGATGCAGTGAAGCAATGCGATAAAACTCTTAGTTAACCTAATAACAAATAAACACTTAAAAACAAAAAAACGGAAGACCCTATTGGATCTTCCGCTTTAAAAGTGAATCAAATAATACAGTTACAAATTATACTTATCGAGGATCTGATTCTTATATATCTCCGCTTGTGTGCCGTAAATGATTTGAACGCCATTACCAGAGCGGATCACCCCTTTTGCTTGCAATGATCGCCATACCTCATCAGAAGCGACAATATCCGTCTCTTTTACTGTGACTCTCAAACGAGTAATACATGCGTCAAGACTCTCAATATTGTTAATGCCTCCGAGTTCCTTCACGATATCGTCAATTAACTCTGATGATTTATTCTTTTTATAGCTGTCTCTTGTTTGCAGTTTATTATCTGCATCATTTCGCCCTGGAGTTGAATAATTGAACTTACGGATCATAAAACTAAAGATAAAGTAATAAACCACTGAATAAATTGGTCCTAAAATCAGGATCCACTGATAATCCGTTTTCTCTGTACCTTGTAATAGACCAAAGAAGGTAAAATCAATCAGGCCTCTTGAGAAGGTAATACCTACCGCCACATCTAGCATGTGCATTAACATGTAAGATAACCCCTCAAGTACTGCATGAATCGCATACAATGCAGGAGCAACAAATAAGAAGGTAAACTCTAATGGCTCAGTAATACCGGTTAAAAACGACGTTAGCGCTGCCGAAATTAAAATGCCTTTAACCATCTTTTTATTTTTGTCATCGGCACAACGATACATAGCAAAAGCTGCAGCAGGCAAACCAAACATCATAGGTAAAAAGCCACCCGTCATTGTTCGAGTTGCTTCAGAGCTGAAATGCGTTACTGTTGGATCAGCAAGCTGTGCAAAGAATATTTTCTGCCCCCCAGAAACCATTTGCCCAGCAACTTCCTGCACTCCACCTAATTCGGTATACCAAAATAGAGGATAAATAGCGTGATGTAAGCCAAATACATTAAGAATACGCATTCCAGAACCATAAAAGAATGTACCTATGTATCCCATAGCGGAGAATGCCTCGCCCGCTGCCACAATGCTTTTAAAAATAGTTGGCCAAATAATCGGAAACAAAAACGCCAGAGGAATAAAGTAAAGCATTGTCATTACTGGAACTAAACGGTTTCCACTAAAGAATGCCAGATAATCTGGTAACTGTTTATTTGAGTATTTATTCGTTAAATATGCTGCTAATAAACCACAGATGATCCCACCAAACACCCCTGTTTGTAAGGTAAACATTCCTAGTTCATGCGTATAAAGAGATGACAGGCCTACTGCTTCTACTGGGTCATATCCCGAAGCAATTAACCCATCAACCGTTGTCGTTTCAGGCGTTAATCCTTGAAAACCTAATATTGTTCCAATAACAGTGTGAAATAATAGAAAACCAATCACCGCAGAAATTGCAGCCGTTTCTTTGTTTTTGTTTGCCATTCCGATTGCAACACCAACAGCAAATAAGAGCGGTAAATTCATAAAAACAAACAAACCGGCTTTGAAACAAAGAATCAAAAATTGGTTAGCCACAGTACCGGGCTGTAAAAAAGTTAGATTATATGTATCAATCAGTGGTCCACTGGTAAACGCCCCACCGACTCCCAGTAAAATACCAGCCATCGGCAACACTGCTATTGGTAGCATAAATGCTCGACCAATCCTTTGTAGCATTGAAAATATGTTTTCCATTTTTATCTCCAGTTAACAAATAGACCCAACCAATAAACAATCTGATTTTTATTTCACTAAATAAATTATTATGAAGTTATGCTCCAAAAGATAACATTATGGAGTTTAACTTCAAGATGTAAAAATTGTAATGTAGATCTACTTCAATGAATTTTTGATAAAACGAAAATTAAGTGTGATTTCGAGCGGATTTAATCGAGAAGTGAGTATTTTTCTATAATGCCGAATTTAAAACAAAAAAAATGGAAGCGATGAGTCGCTTCCATTTAATTTGATTAAAGGAAAATCAGGAATTAACCTTTAAGACCTTGTTTCTTTAGGTATTCTTCGTATGTACCGTGGAAATCGTTCACGCCATCTTTTGTGATTTCGATGATGCGTGTTGCAATTGAAGATACGAACTGACGGTCATGAGATACAAACATTAATGTACCTTTGTAGTTCTCTAGAGCCAAGTTCAATGCTTCAATTGATTCCATATCCATGTGGTTTGTTGGTTCATCCATAAGAAGGATGTTTGGCTTTTGCATGATCAGCTTACCAAATAACATACGACCTTGCTCACCACCAGAAATCACTTTAACTGATTTCTTAATGTCGTTTTGAGAGAAAAGCATACGACCAAGAATGCCACGAACCACTTGTTCGTCATCGCCTTCTTGTTTCCACTGACCCATCCAATCTAATAGGTTTAGATCTTCTGCAAAGTCGTGACCGTGATCTTGAGCATAGAAACCAATATTGTTGTTTTCAGACCATTTGATCATGCCTGACATTGGTTCCATTGCACCAGCTAACGTATTTAAGAACGTTGATTTACCGATACCATTCTCACCGATGATCGCGATACGCTCACCCACTTCAACCATTAGATTTACACCGTTGATTAAAATGTTTTCGCCGTAACCTTGTTTTAAACCTTCCACTTCTAACGCATTACGGAAAAGTGGTTTCTCTTGGTCAAAACGGATAAATGGAGATTGACGGCTTGATGCTTTGATCTCAGTTAATTGAATTTTATCCAGTTGTTTTTGACGAGAGGTTGCTTGTTTCGCTTTTGATGCGTTTGCAGAGAAACGGCTTACGAACGTTTGTAAGTCAGCAATTTGTGCTTTCTTCTTCGCATTATCTGCTTGAAGTTGTTCACGAGCTTGTTCTGCTGCTGTCATGTACTCATCGTAGTTACCTGGGAACAAGCAAAGTTCACCGTAATCTAAGTCAGCCATGTGCGTACATACTGAGTTTAAGAAATGACGGTCGTGCGAGATGATGATCATTGTACAGTTACGAGCAAGAAGAATATCTTCTAACCACGCAATAGTGTGCATGTCCAAGTTGTTCGTTGGTTCGTCAAGAAGCATGATATCTGGTTCTGCGAATAGAACTTGTGCTAAAAGAACACGAACTTTAAGACCAGGAGCAACTTCACTCATTAAACCGAAGTGTTGTGATTCAGGAAGACCTAAACCTAATAGAAGTTCACCTGCACGAGCTTCAGCAGAGTAGCCATCCATTTCAGCGAATTCAGTTTCTAAATCACCAACACGCATACCATCTTCATCAGACATTTCTGGTAAAGAATAGATACGGTCGCGTTCTTCTTTGATTTTCCACAGTTCTTTATGACCCATGATAACAGTGTCAATTACTGTGTATTCTTCAAATGCGAACTGATCTTGACCTAATTTAGCCATACGCTCATTAGGGTCAGTTGATACTGTACCAGCTGATTGCTCCAACTCTCCACCCAAGATTTTCATAAAGGTAGATTTACCACAGCCATTCGCGCCGATTAAACCGTAACGGTTACCGTTACCAAACTTAACAGAAATATTTTCAAAAAGTGGCTTATCGCCAAATTGCATTGTGATGTTAGCAGTCGTTAGCACAGTACATTCCAATTATTGATCAATGAGACAGAAAAAAGCTGGCACAAAAACCAGCTTTTCAAATTTAGGGGGAGTATAGCAGCATTTGTGATTTCCATCACTTTTTATTCTGTTTCTGCTTAATAAACACTAGAGGAGTCTGCCCTACTTGCTTTTTAAAGAAGGAAATAAAAGCACTGTCAGATGAAAAATCCAACTGAAATGCAACATCACTTACTTGCGTATTCTCACATAATAACTCGATTGATTTTAACACTCTCCATTGTTGCTTCCATTCCTGATATGACATTCCAGTTTCTTTTTTAAATAATCGAGTAATCGTTTTACTGCTTGCTCCTATCTTTTTAGACAATGTTTGCAGATCTGGAGCGAGAAAATCCGGTTTCTGTACCTGCTCACTAAATGTGATTAAACGTTTTTCTGTAGGCAAAGGTAAACTAAACGGTTGTTGATGTGCTTCATAAAAAGATTCCCAAAAGAGTGCTGTTGTGTGTAACGTTTCTGATTTGGGTTTATCCCATGGCCACATTGCCATCTTATTAATTAACGCTCTAAGTAATTCGTCCACCTCGATCATCACAATGTCTTCAGGGCATGAGAACTTATCACAATCAAAATACAACGATCGGTACGCTACAACATTTGTCATAAATGCTCGGTGAGGTGTATTCGCTGGTATCCAAACGGCTTTTGTGGGTGGCAAAACACACATTGAATGAGATAAAGCAAAACTCATACAGCCTTCAGGTGCATACAGTAATTGCCCTTTCTGATGATAATGCATCCCTGAATCATGACGACCAACATCAGCAGCAATACCAATCACATCTGCGGGCAATTTATCTGCATCAAATTTAGTTTCATCTGAAATAATAGCCATAATGTCCGAATCTTATTGTTTTTGGTTTTAATGTTGTTAATGGAACAATCGTAATTAGAAATATACTGTTTGCCAAGTTAATTCACACGAGATACACAATGAACACAAAACCTTCACTCTGGCTTATGGTACTTCTTTTGATGTTTCCTCAAATCGTTGAAACCATTTACAGCCCAGCACTTGGCTCAATAGCAGATTCATTTGCTGTAACTTATTCACAAGCTTCGCAAACCATTTCAATTTACTTTTCAGCTTTTGCTTTGGGTGTCGTGGTATGGGGAATTTTAGCGGATAAATTAGGTCGCAGACCCACCATGCTACTCGGGTTAGTCATTTACAGTTTAGCCGCCTTATCTGCGGTGCTAACAGACAGTTTCACCTATCTGATGATCGCTCGTGCTGTTAGTGCGTTTGGTATAGCAGTCGGCTCAGTGATCACACAAACCATGCTACGTGATGCATTTGATACCAAAGAGCTCAGTAAAGTATTCAGTTTGATGGGAATGGGGATTTCTATTAGTCCCGTTTTAGGGATGCTACTCGGTGGTCAACTTACTCAATTCGGTGGTTACCATTATGTATTTATCACTTTATTTATTATGGCTCTAGTACTAGTTGCATATAATCTTGTAGCTTTACCTGAAACTCAGAAAACAAAGCAACCTCTAGAATTAAAACAACTCGGACTCAAAATGCTAAGAGATATCAATATCTGGCGTTCTGGTTGCCTTGTCGCTTTATTTAATATTGCTTTGTTTTCATATTACCAATTGGGAGCTTTTAAATTCGAGCAATTAGGACTGTCCTCGCAAGAGTTTGGTTATAGCGGGATCGTGTTAGGTCTAGGTACATTTATAGGGAGTTATTTAAATAAGTATCTTATTTCTAAACAAGTTTCATTACTGCGTTTATTGCAACTATCTGCTCTTTTATTGACTTTAGGTGGAATACTAGTGACTTATTTAATCGATTCAATTTGGTTTTTACTGCCTATGATCTTAGTTGTTATGTCTTTTGGTATCGCCATTCCAAATATTCTTAGCGTGGCGTTAATTGATTATAAACAACAAGCAGGCAGTGCTGGAGCTCTGTTTGGACTTATGTATTACTTAATGATAGGTGCAGGGCTTAGCTTGGCAGGTTCGATTCAACACCTTGGCATTGTTTTACTGATTTGTGGAGTTATCTCATTTCTGCTTGTGGCTTTTAAAAAATAATAACATGCTCGCTCTTACATTAAATGAGCGAGCATATCTAATTTAGTGAATAGATTTAATATCTTATCAACGACTCACACGATAACCAATTAATGAAGGAACTTCACAATCCATCGTTTCTATGTAGATATTTCGCTCTCTCCACATCACTTCCATATCGTATAGACAAAATGAATATTGTTTAGGGTCAATCACCCATTTATGTTTAATTTTTACTGATACAGACGTAAATAATTCATTATCATTTCCCCACCATGCTAAAACTAAATACTTATAATTCTCTCCATCATGATAAATAGCAAACGCGGCGGTTTCTCGCCAATTAACCTCTGATTGAGACTTAACTGTGGCAAGTCGTTTATTAAACATTGAGATATTAATTGGTTTATTTATGGCTGATATTGTATAAATTTTAATTCCATCAATATCTATCCAATGCACATCACTTTCTATTGTTCTCGGTTGGTACATGACTCATCCCTAGCCAGTAAATAAAAGATATAAAACAGTTGTCATTATTATAGGTTATGGAAATAGAATAAGATGACCAATCAACATTGTGTATAAATTAACCACCAAAACCTTTGCAATGCGATCAACTACTCTTTTATCTGAGCTTTTATTGCAACAAATACTTCTAATAAAAATACATAAAAAAGGCCTAAACCGAAGTCTAAGCCTTAATCATCTTAATTTTACTCGTACTCAGCAGAATACGTTTCTTTATATGTATGAGAATAAAGCTCAAATAAGTTGCCAAATGGGTCTTCTAAATACACCATTTGTGATGTGTTGTTATCATCTTCTGGGTGGTAACGCATAATATCCATTCGTACTTTACCGCCAAACTCTTCAGTACGAGCGATCACGCCGTGAAAGTCATCAGTTTGAAGACAGAAATGGAAGATACCTATTCGAGAGAAATCAACTTCGTGACGTTCTTGACGCTCTTTCATTTCAAATAACTCAAAACCAATGCCGTCTTTTGTTAATAAGTGCGCAATATTGAAGCCTTTAAAGCCTTCACCAAATACAGCAATACACATTCTGCCAATTGCGGTTTCACGCTCTTCTTCAACTTTTGTGTTACCCATTACCACTTCAAGACCAAGCGCTTTTGTGTAAAACTCAACCGCTTTGTCCATATCGCCAACCATGATGCCTACGTGATTCATTTTCATAATTTACCTCAAATTCAGTTTTATAATTCGTTGTTCGTTTCGATGAGGTAATAATAGTAAACTCTATGGATAATATGAAATTATCAATATTTATTATTTTAATAATTTTTTGTTATGCAAAAGTAAGAGGCTCAACCTAAATCAGAGCCTTTAAACTAATATCAATTAAGCGCGTACATTCTTTATAAAATACTGCTCTAATTCTTCAATTTGACCACTACATAGAATTTCTACCGCATTTTTAATGTGTTGCAGTGGCCAATCCCACCACTTTATGGCTAATAATGTTTGAATTAAGTTTTCATCAAACCGTTTTTTAACCACCACATTATTTCCTACCACAACGGAATAAGGTGTCACATTTTTAGTAATAACGGCTCTAGCTCCAATGATTGCCCCATCTCCAATATGAACGCCAGGCATAATCATTGCCTCACTACCAATCCATACATCGTTACCCACAATGGTATCGCCAGCTCTTTGAAAGCCATCTTTCACACCTTCGCCAAACTCTTTTTTTGAAAATGGAAATGTTGATATCCAATCGGCTCTATGTCCTTGATTGCCAGCCATCATAAATATTACCCCTGATGCAATAGAGCAAAATTTACCTATTCGGAGTTTATCAACCTCTCCAAACTGTCCGCTATCCCACACCTCGTGTGTAGAAGCATCTCCTAATAAGTAACGAACAGCTTGCTCCTCAAAGGTCTTAGAATGATAAAAACCTGAATAATAGCTATAATCTCCAACTTCAATATTTGGGTTCTTAACCTGTTCTTTGAGGTTTTGGCCTTCAAGCCAACTATTAAACGCTTCCATTTATTCTCTCTCTTAAATTAATCTTGCTGAAAGTATAATCAGTCTCTATTATTTCCAATAGAGACCATTTAGATAAACAGAATTACCATATGGAAATAAAGTGGCTTAACTATGTCCCTATTTATGTAGCCTTATGTGAAGAAAAAAGCATTGCTGGAGCAGCGAAAAGATTAAAGTGCTCGAATGCACACATAAGTAGACAACTACAACAATTAGAAAGCATTTTATCTGTTCAACTCATTCACAGAACAACGCGACAATTCAATCTTACTTATGATGGAATTGAGTTTTACAAACAAGCAAAGCATCTACTAGACAGTGCCGAAGCCATCAACGCAAAATTATTATCACCAGAAAGCATGGCTGGTAAGTTACGTATTGCTGCTTCTGCGTCATTTGGTTCGATATTACTAACAGAGCCCCTCGCTGAATTCTGTCGAACATACCCGAAAATAGATATTGAAGTTATCTTTACAGAAAGTCCTCTGGATCTTATCGAGTCTGGTTTTGATGTGGCTTTTTATCTGACTAATTCCCCACCGGAAGGTTATGTAGGTCATTATTTTCGCTCATTGCAGTGCAAACCCTTTGCTCATATAAATTATATGCGGAACCAAGGGGAAATTACCCACCCTTCACACCTAAATAAGTTAAACCATATTCTTTATAAAAATACGGATTTCACACTAAATAATTGGACATTTAATAAGATAAAATCAAAAGAGAATATATCGATTACTCTTGAAGGCTCTTTTAGCGTTAATTTAGTTGCATCTATGGTAGACGCAATGCTAAATGAGTGCGGTGTTGCTATGTTGGATGAGTTAGCGTTGTCTAAATTGTCACAAACAAAAAGAAATGAAATCGTTCAATTAATCCCAAGTTGGGAAACACAGCCAATACTCCCTTTATATCTTCTCTATCCTAAAAGGAAACATTTACCTCAACGAACAAAGCTATTCGTTGATTTCTTTCGGGATTACTTAGGTAGTATTTAATAAAAGCAATATGTTACCAACCAACCTTCTTGAAAAACAAAAAAAGCGAGCCATCATAGCTCGCTTTTAAATCTATGTTTTTATTATAATTTACAGTAATTCAACAGACTGTTGAGCTATCACAAATTCTTCATTAGTTGGGATAACCATAGCAACCGCATTCAGCATTTCTGATTTAGCAATAATGCCATCAGCGCCAAAACGAGCACCTTCGTTACCTGCAACATCTTCAACAAAACCAAGAATCTTAAGGTTGCTTAAGATTTCACGACGGATTGGTAATGAGTTCTCACCGATACCACCAGTGAAGATGATGCCATCTAAAGAATCTAATGCCGCTAGGTAAGAAGCCACGTACTTAGCAACACGGTATGTAAACACTTGGAATGCTAGCGTCGCACCTTCGTGTCCCTCTTCCATTGCTTCAAGGATACCACGAGCATCACTTGTTAGACCGGACACACCTAGGAAGCCTGACTCTTTGTTTAGAGAGTTAAACACTTGCTCTTGTGACCAACCTTTCTTAAGTAGGTATTCAATGATACCTGGATCTAAGTCACCACAACGTGTACCCATCATTAGACCTGAAAGCGGAGTGAAGCCCATTGATGTGTCTACACTGTTACCGTCTTTAATTGCACAAACTGATGCGCCATTACCTAGGTGAACAGAAATAAAGTTCGACTCTTCAATCGGTTTATTGATCATTTTTGCAGCTTCACGACTTACAAAGTAGTGACTTGTACCGTGGAAACCGTAACGACGAACACCAAAATCAGTATATAGCTCTTTAGCAATAGCACCAGTGTATGCACGCTTAGGCATAGTTTGGTGGAACGCTGTGTCAAATACCGCAAATTGAGGGAGAGAAGGGAAGGCTTCAACAGCAGCACGAATGCCAATAGCGCCAGCTGGGTTATGAAGAGGAGCTAAGTCAGATAGACTTTCAATTTCTTTTGTTACTTCTTCATTAATACGAACTGTCTTAGTAAATTTTTCACCGCCGTGAACGATACGGTGACCGATAGCAACGATACCATCAGTAAAACCTAACTCTTCTGTTAGACCTACTAATTTACCAATAGCTATCTTATGGTGGTTTTCATTACCTTCAATGGCAATTTCTGTTTTCTGTCCTTGATACTTCCAGCTCATACGAGCATCTTCAAGGCCGAAACACTCACCTAACCCGCTTAATACTGCATCACCAGAAACAGAATCGATTACAGCAAACTTAAGTGAAGAGCTGCCTGAATTGATAACTAATACGTATTCGTTGTTCATCATTATTCTCTTTTATAGATATGTAGGTTGCACATAGAGTCGTGCCTTTTGTTGCTACAACCCATTATTCAACTATTTTTTAATGATTCAACTTTTGTTTTAGCACCTATCTACATTTTTGTCATAAACATGTCTTAGATCAATTTTTGAGAAATTATTTTTTAACTATGTAAACGTTTTCTTTAAATAAATTTTACAAACATTCTGTTAACTAGATCGTAGTTGAATTATTCAATATGGGATATTTATTGATTTGTAACTAACATCACTTAGGATGATGTAACGACTGTAATTAACTAAAAATAATAATGAAAATATTAATTTGTGATGATTCAAAAATCGCTCGAAAATCATTAGCTCGTCATATAAAAAGCACCAGTGAAGTTAATGTTTTCTATGCTGAAAATGGTAAAGAAGGGTTACAGATTTTATCTGAGCATAACATTGATGTTCTCTTTCTTGACCTTACCATGCCTATTATGGATGGTTTTGAAGTATTGGCTTCTTTACCAGTAAATTCTTATCAAACTCATATCATCGTTGTCTCCGCTGATATACAAGAAAAAGCCAGACAACGATGCTATGAGCTTGGTGCAAAAGAGTTTATTGAAAAACCATTTGGCAATGACGTTATTCAACAAGTATTTAAAAAATATCAAATACCGTTACTCAACATTGTTGCAGATTCTCAATCAAAGAGAGTGAAAAACAGTTCATCCATTGACATTATCTCAAGTATTAAAGAGATCAGTAACATCGCACTTGGTGCCAGCGCTGCTCTTATTTCTGAACAATTTGATCGCTTCATTGATATGCCCCTACCCAATGTCGCTACATTGCATCACTCTGAGTTAAAAATGGTTCTTCAAGACATTATTAATAACTCTGAGTACCGAGCCATATCTCAACGTTTTGTTGGATATGGGATCAACGGAGAGGCACTTGTTTGTTTACATGGTGATAATTTAAAAGAATTGCTTAGCGTTAATGAAAACGGTAAAAATACAACGACCAATGAAGCGATTCTGGATATCGCAAACCTGCTGGTTTCTGCCTTTCTCCTATCTTTTAGCAAACAATTAGACATCGCCATTTCGTTGCGCCAACCCATCGTTTTAAATAGTGACCAATTAAAAGCAGCACTCAAAGATAATCACCAATTCTTAGGTGAATATGATAACGATATTTTTACTATTGAGTTTGTTTATTCTGCAGAAAGTATGGATTTAAAATGTGATGTTATCTTCTTAATGGATAACGATTCTTTGTCTGCCATTAAATCAATTTTAGAGAGTGTTTTATAATGAATTCTGATATGAGTGATTTTCATTGGGCCATGCAGATCATTGGTGATTTAGATGCAGGCTTAATTGTGGTAGATAAAAATTTTAAGGTGTGTGCTTGGAACAACTTTATGCAATCTTATAGCGGCATTACCGCTGAGAAAATTCTTAACCATAATCTATTTGAAGTAGTTCCTGATTTACCAAAACCTTGGCTAGTTAAAAAAGTCATGACCTCCTTTAGTTTAAATACTCGTGGTTTCTCCTGTTGGGAAGATAGGCCTTATCTATTTAAATTTAAGAACTTTACGCCTATTTCGAATGGGTTAACCGAGATGCGTCAAAACATTACGTTTTCTCCTCTAACAGACGTAAATGGTAACGTTTCGCACATCAGTTTAATCATTCATGACGTTACCGAGATTGCAAAAAACACATTGCACCTAGAAAATTCCAACCACCAGCTTTCTACATTAAGTAAAATCGATGGCTTAACACAACTTTATAATCGTGCTTATTGGGAATCATGCTTAAAAAAAGAATTTAATGAAGCAAGAGCGGCGGAAAGAGTGTCATCCATTGTGATGTTTGATATTGACCACTTTAAGAAGGTCAATGATAACTTTGGGCATACTGTAGGTGATGATGTGATTCGTGATGCAGCAGAACTATTAAGAAAAACCTCGCGTAACACGGATATTTGTGGACGGTATGGTGGTGAGGAGTTTACCGTTATTCTGCCATATACAAACGCTGAGCAAGCTTTCTATTTCACCGAGCGTTTACGTAAACGCATTGAAAACAGCACAATTTCAACTGAAAGTGAAGAGATTCATTACCGAGTAAGTTTAGGTATTTGTGAGCTATCAAACGAACATCCTGATCACTTATCGTGGCTAGAAGCGGCTGATAAAGCACTTTACTATTCAAAAGAAAATGGACGAAATCAATCTAACGTGTTTTGCACCACCTTAATGCCATAAATCACTTCTATCCATTTTATCTAGACAGAAAAAAACCGAAGTGAGAATACTTCGGTTCTGATTACAACAAGTAAAGTCGCTTCCTGCAACACTTACCCAGCTATGCGTAATGCCAATATTGCGCTGAACACTTTACCGATCGGCGACCAAACCATCATAAAGCTCTTCACGCAGTGGACCCTGCCCAAAAATGTACGGGTCCGTATAATTATCGTTATCCTTTTACACCACCGGCTGTCAAACCACCTACGAGGAACTTCTGAGCTAGTAAGAAAACCAATGTAATAGGTAATGCTGATAATACTGCAGCGGCCGCAAAATCACCCCATAAGTAGTTCTGAGGGTATAAATATTGTTGCATACCAACTGCTAATGTGTATGAGTTTACATCAGAAAGTAGTAAAGATGCTACAGGAACCTCAGTAATTACACCAATAAATGACAAAATAAATACAACAGCCAAAATTGGAACAGATAATGGCAGTAAAACAAGGCGGAAAGCTTGCCAAGGCGTAGCACCATCTAATGCGGCTGCTTCTTCTAACGAACCATCGATCGTTTCAAAGTACCCCTTGATCGTCCATACATGCAATGCGATCCCACCAAGGTAGGCGAAGATCAAGCCACCATGCGTATTTAAGCCTAAGAATGGTATGTACTGACCTAACTTATCAAATAAGGCGTACAGAGCAACCAAAGCCAATACCGCTGGGAACATTTGGAAAATCATCATACCTTTTAGTAGTGTTTCTTTACCTTTAAAACGCAGACGGGCAAAGGCATAAGCACTGGTTGTTGATAAAGCGACAATTAATACAGAACTGATAGCTGCAATTTTTACTGAATTCCATAACCAAGTTAACACAGGGAATGGAGGCTGAGTGGTTGAGCCATCAGCATGCTCAACGGCAATACCTAGTGCAAGTTTCCAGTGCTCTAATGATGGGCTTTCTGGAATAATACTGCCTGTTGCAAAGTTACCTTCACGGAATGAAATCGTAATAACCATCAATAATGGGAAAATGATCATTGCTAAGAAAATCCACATTGCAATGTGTGTTGCCCAAACGCGATATTTTAAGTTTTTTCCTTGAACCATTGGCATATCAATGAATCCTTATTTTTTGAAGTTAAGTAGCTAAATACCACGTTGGATAAATAGCTACTCAAACATTAATTATTTGATAATTTTGTAAAACGTAGGTTCAGTAGTGCCAAACCACCTACCAGTAAGAAGATCAACGTCGCTATCGCACTTGCTAAACCAAAGTCTTGACCACCACTACCTTCAAACGCAATTCGGTAGGTATAACTTACTAATAAGTCCGTATAACCCGCAGGCTCTGTTGTGCCTATCATGTTTGGACCACCTTTAGTTAATAGTGCAATCATGACAAAGTTATTAAAGTTAAAGGCGAACGCTGCAATTAATAATGGTGTTAATGGTTTCACCATCATAGGAACCGTGATCTTCAAGAAGTTTTGAAGTGGACCAGCACCATCAATAGCTGATGCTTCATACAAATCTTCTGGTATAGACTTCAGTAACCCCATACATAGGATCATCATGTATGGAAAACCTAGCCAGGTATTTACAATCAATACCATCACTTTTGCGGTGAACGGGTCAGAGAACCAATTTGGTTGAATACCAAACATGCTGTCTAATAACATATTGATCTCACCAAAACTTTGGTTAAACAAGCCTCGGAAAATCAAGATAGAGATGAACGCTGGTACCGCATAAGGGAGTATTAACAATAAACGATAAACGGCACGTCCTTTTAACTCTTCCCATTGTACAACTGCGGCAAGCACTAGGCCGATCGCCAGCGTAAATACAACGGTACAAGTTGCAAAAATGACTGTCCAAATAAAGATACTAATAAAAGGCTCTTTGATGCCGTCATCTTTCCAAATACGCTCAAAGTTTGCGCCACCAACATTAACGATAAAGCCAGGAGAAATTGGGTCTCCAACAAAGACATCGTTATCATCTACTTCTTGATAAAAACCCGTATCGTGATTTGCTTTAAAATACGTTTCTGTTTTGTTGTTATAGAGCGTTTCACCATCTTCTTGCATAACAAACAGTGGACCAACCGCTGCAAACTTACGTAACCCACTCATTTGGATCTCTTCACCTGATGGCAAAGAAAGCGTGATAAGGTTTAGATTTGGACGCTTAGCAATAATCTGCTTAATTGTTGCTTTTTTGCCTTTAACAGAATCCACTGGAGCTAATTCCAGTTTGCGCTCAACGGCCTCTGCTAAATTAAAGGTTTCTGTTGCAAATAATTGTCCCGAATCTTTAATCGTTAACGCATAACCATTACCTTGATTCATTAACTGAAAACTATAACTTTTTCCGCTTTGGTATGTTTTCGTTAAGTGCACAGCTTGTGCTCGTTCAAGGGTGACTTGGTTCGTTGCGCTGTAGTTTGTAAATGCTAAACCAACCGTATAAACCAATGGGAAAATAATGAATAAAATCATCCCTGCGATACCCGGATAGGTATAACGGTGAGCATAATTCTTTTTACTACCAAACACGTAAACTGCGAGTGCCGTTAATACGAGTGTTAACATTGCAAATGCAGTTTCACCACGAGAATACATAAGAACACAAACGTAACCATTCAGTGCTGCTACGGCAGATAAAATCCCCCATTTCAGTACAGATTTATAATTCGTTTGAGAAGCAACTGCTGTTGTCATAAGCTTCAAGACCTTTTAAAAATACCAACCTAGTAAGCCCACTTAGATAAAATAGGCTTACTCATGTGGATATTAAAGAAGAGATGATTCGTTATTATTAGGAGAGAAGCGAACTCCCCTCCTAATTGTGTGACTAATAAGGTGTTATTTAGTCATGCGTTTTTCAGCAGCAGCTAGTGCATCAGTCACCATTTGACGACCGTCAACAACGTTACCTAATGCTTCTTCCATGCTGTACCAGAAAGTAGTGAATTGAGGAATGTTTGGCATGATTTCACCATTCATTGCGTTATTCATCGTCGCAGCAATACGAGAATCGGTATCAAGTTGCTTTTGGAATGAATTTAAAGCTACAGCACCTAGCGGTTTATCGTCATTTAAACTTTTCAGACCTTCATCCGTTAGCAAGTAACTTTCAAAAAACTCAACGGCTAAATCTTTGTTTGGAGATACTGCACTGATACCACCAACCCATACACCAACGAATGGTTTAGATGCCTGACCATGGAATTTAGGCAGTGTCGTTACGCCATAATCAATGCCCGCTTTTTCGATGTTTGCCCAGCCCCAAGGACCGTTGATCATCATACCCACATTGCCTTTAACAAATTCAGACTCTGCAACTGAATAATCCATATCTGCCGAAATGGTTTTGTCTTTCACCATGGTTTCGATGAACGTCATTGCATCTTGAACGCCTTTTTGGTTTACACCAGCGTTTTTAATGTCGTAACCTTCAGCGGTTTTCTTAAAGGCATATCCGCCATCAGCTGCTAGTAGAGGCCAAGTGAAATAAGCCCCACCACGAAGTGGCCACATGATCGCTTTTTGGCCATTCTTCATCATTTCCTTATCTAAAGCAGGAATTTCTTCCCAGTTTTTAGGTGGATTTTTGATAAGGGCTTTATTATAAATAAGAGATACAGATTCAATAGCTACAGGGTAAGCAATTGTTTTACCTTTGTATTCTACTGCATCCCATGCAAAATCAACGATTTCAGACTTCAACTCTTCTGAAGGTTTAATTTCCGCTAATAGACCCGCTTCCGCAAAACCACCAAAACGGTCGTGTGCGTAAAAAATCATGTCAGGACCATCGCCTGCTGCTGCTACTTGTGCAAATTTTTCTTCTGCTTTGTCTGGGAACGATACGGTTACTTTAATTCCTGTATCTTCTTCAAAGCGTTTACCTACTTCAGCCATACCTTCGTAAGCTTTATCACCCGTAACCCAAATCGTTAATTGACCTTCTTCAATTGCAGCAGAAGCGTTAATAGAACCAAGAGCTGCCATTGTGCATAGTGCGACAGTACTGAGGACTTTTTTCATTGTGAATCCTTCCTTTTATAATTAATGAATCATCGGTAGGGTTGAAGTTAAAGTAGATGATGATTCAATTCTCAAGGTGTATTTTCATCAATTCATCACTCTTATTCATCCTCCTACTCTCTACGCCTTTTTAGTAGCCAACCAAAAGCGTGATCTCTATCCTGATATGTGTAGTGTAAGTTCACAAAACCAAGTTGAAATGAGATCGCGTTCACATTGAAATTTAAAAAAAGTTTGAACTCCATCTAATTAGTTTAAAAACGTGATCCAAGTACTCCTCCCCCCTACTCCCCCAGAAAAAAAACAGAGGAGGAGGATGACTCAACCCGTCTTTTGCTTAAGAATGGAGTCATAAAGCCAATTCCATTGGTAACGAATTTTTAAAATTGAATGAGGATGGACACAATGACGAGTGTCACTTTACGCAACGTTTGCAAATCCTACGGCGACGTTAAGATCTCAAAAAATGTAGATTTAGATATAAACTCTGGTGAGTTTGTTGTATTTGTTGGCCCATCTGGCTGTGGTAAATCTACATTATTACGCTGTATTGCAGGCTTAGAAGACATTACCTCAGGCGATCTATACATGGGTGATAAGCGCATGAATGATGTTGAACCGTCTAAACGAGGTGTTGGCATGGTCTTTCAATCTTATGCTCTATACCCTCACCTTAACCTATTCGATAACATGTCTTTTGGCCTTAAATTGGCAAAAGCAGATAAAAATGAAATCAAAAAACGTGTTGATCATGCAGCCGATATTCTGCAACTGGGTCACTTATTAGAACGTCAGCCAAAAGCGTTATCAGGTGGTCAGCGTCAACGTGTTGCCATTGGACGTACTTTAGTTTCTCAACCTGATGTGTTCCTTTTAGATGAGCCTTTATCCAACCTTGATGCGGCACTACGTGTTCAAATGCGTATTGAAATTGCAAAACTGCATAAGAAGCTAGGCTGCACCATGATCTACGTAACCCATGATCAGGTTGAAGCAATGACAATGGCAGAAAAAATTGTCGTACTTGATGGTGGTTACGTATCACAAGTAGGCGCACCTCTTGAGTTATATCATTACCCTAAAAACCGCTTTGTTGCTGGTTTTATTGGGTCTCCAAAAATGAACTTTATTAGCGTCTTTATTGAAGAAGTTGAGAAAAGTCAGGTCAAAGTTCAATTTAAAAATGGGGCTTCATTCTGGATCCCAGTTGATGGTTCAAACGTAAAACGTGGCGAACGCATGTCTTTAGGTATTCGTCCTGAGCATTTAGTCCCTGCTGAAAATGGCGATGCTGTCATCGATGGAGATATTTTAGTCGTCGAAAAATTGGGATATGAAACACAAATCTACTTAACAATAGAAGATGGTGATGCGGATATGATATACCGTGTTCCTGATACCGCTCTAGTAAAAGCAGGAGAACAATTCTCCGTTGGTATACCAGCTCACCGTTGCCATTTATTCCATAACGACGGAAAAGCATGCCAAAGACTCTATAAAGAAGCTGGCGTATAACAAAATAAAAAAATAAAAAAGAGCCCAACAATGTATTGGGCTTTTGTTGTTTTATGCCAATACTATACTTAACAGACTAATAGTAAATTGGTATTAGTATGAGAGGAATATTGTGAACACACATCAAGCTTTTCCCTTTCCTTTAGGGGCAACATTAACTAATACTGGATGTAATTTTGCTGTTCATCATGATTCAGCATTCCCTTTATCTCTTATTATCTTCAAGGAAGATGGTAGCTATAGCGAGCACTCCTTTACTGAAGAGTACGGTACAATCAAATACACACACCTTACAGGGATAAAAGAAGGTGCCGTGTATGGTTTTAAAATCATTAAGAACGAAGAAGATCTTCTACTGCTTGATCCTTACGCTAAAGCTTTAAAGAACATTCCCAACTACCAAGTTCCATATACAGCAAAGCAAAGTTGGTCCCTAGCGCAAGCTATCGTTGTTAACGACAATTTTGATTGGCAAAGTACCACAATGCCAATGATTCCTCGTTCTGAAACCATTTTACTTGAAACCCATGTGAAGGGATTTACGCTTTTAAACCCTAATATCGACGAAAATGTTCGTGGTACATACCTAGGTTTGGTAGATCCAGCAACGATTGCTCATATAAAAGAGCAAGGGATTACGAGTATTCAACTTCTCCCTATTGCTGCTTGTATGCATGAACCGCACCTACTTGAAATGGGTATGGTGAATTATTGGGGTTATAACTCCCTTTCTTTTATGGCTCCAGACCCTCGATATGCGATTAATGATGCGGTTACTGAATTAAAAACAGCCATTAGAGAGCTGCATAAAAACAACATCGAAATCATTTTAGATGTGGTATATAACCACACGGCTGAAGGTGGAAATGGAGGCTGTACTTTTAATTTAAAAGGCCTAGATCAAGATTATTATTTACATCACAATGGTAACTACACCAACTATACAGGCTGCGGGAATACATTAGATATCACGCACCAGCCTAGTCTTAACTTAGTGATGGACACATTAAGATATTGGGTTGAGCATTATCATATTGATGGGTTTAGATTTGATTTGGCTGCGACGCTAGGTCGTGAATATGACCAATTTAACCCTAACAATGCTTTTTTTAAAGCCATCGCTCAAGACCCTATCCTAAAAAATACAAAATTGATTGCTGAGCCTTGGGATATTGGCCCTAATGGTTATCAAGTGGGTGAATTTCCAGATGGTTGGAATGAGTGTAGCGATAAATACAGAGACACAACAAAAAGCTTTTGGTGTGGCGAACAAAACTACTTAAAATCCATGGCAACACGTTTAATGGGCTCTCGTGATCTTGTTAGTGCTTCTCGTTGGCCTCACAAATTACCCGTTAACTACGTGAGTTATCATGATGGATTTACCCTTCAAGATTTAGTGAGTTATAAAAATCGTCATAATCACGCTAATGGTGAAAATAATCGTGATGGTCATGGCGATAATCGCTCCGATAACTACGGTGTAGAAGGACCGACAGACAACCCTAGAATCATTGCGTTACGTGAAAAACAGAAGCGTAATATGATGACGACTCTATTATTTAGTTTTGGAATACCACATCTTCTAGCTGCAGATGCATGCTCGCATACGCAACAGGGTAATAATAATGCTTATTGCCAAGACAGTGAAATTAGCTGGGTTAATTGGAATTTAGATCCAACTGCGCAAGAATTTAAGATCTGGCTTTCTGATATGATTCATGCAAGACAGAAACATATTGTTCCAATCATTAATGCTTTTAGCGGTTCAAAAAGAAGCCATCAAAAAGTCGAGTGGTATACACCTGATGGACGAACCATGACACATAACGATTGGCATGGAGCAAAATCACTGTGCTTACATTTGAATATTTACAATGGTGAAAAAGAGTTGTTAATTATGATTAATCAATCAAACATACCGACTCGATTTGTTCTCCCTAAACTGACTAAACAAGCGAACTGGTCTTTAGTCTGTGATACTCAATATTCCAAAGTAAAACCAAAACCGATTGTGTTTGATTACAGCTTATCTCCTCTTTCTATCGCTGTATTCTGCAGCAAATGAAACAAGTAAACTAAGTATCATACAAGGTATATAATAAAAAAAGGAGGCTAAAAATAGCCTCCTTTTTGGTAACTAAGCTGAAATTAATCGTCTTGCTTAACCTCAGGTTTTACACGTCCTTTGTGATATGTCCTATACGCTAAAACCGTCAGCGTAATTATTAATTTGGATGTCATCCAGATCATATACGAACAATCTACCTTTATTCAAAATGGTGTGTAAAAGAGAAAGTCTCTTGTTCTTAGTAGCCCCAATGTCATGGAACAGTCAAAATTATATCAAAACACACCATTCTTGTCACACTGTTACACATAAAAGTAACAATGCGTACATTTTTATATAAAGGTAACGCTTTTACTGCTAGATAATTTCAGCCAAACGATCTTGCACTACACCCACGATCAAGTCTGGTTGGAATTTTGAAATAAAGCGGTTACAACCGACCTTTTGAACCATGGCATCATTGAAACTGCCACTTAATGACGTATTCAATGTAATGAATAAGTCATTCATACGGTGATCGTTTCGCACTTCATGAGTTAATCGGTAACCATCCATCTCCGGCATTTCGGCATCAGTGATCATCAATAATATTTCATCATTAACGTTCTTGCCCTCATCACACCAACTTTTCAATAGGTCTAAAGCTTGGCGACCATCACTTCTTTCGATCACTTCAAGTCCTAATTGTTGTAATGTATTTCGAACTTGAGCTCTAGCTGTACTTGAATCATCAACAATGAGCACTTTTCTTCCATGCATATGAGCAGCTAAACGCTCATCTAGCACACCTTCTGAAATAGTAATGTCATAATCAATAATATCCGCCAGCACTTTTTCTACATCGATAATCTCAACAATACGTGTTGTATTTGGTTCAACTTCAACTTGAGTAAGCGCAGTTAAAAAATTATTGCGACCTACGGTTTTTGGTGGTGGTTGAATGTCTGCCCACGTTGTATTAATAATATTCTGTACTTGTCCGACTAAGAAACCTTGAGTGGTACGGTTATATTCGGTAATAATTAAATTCGTTTCTTCCTCACTCCCCATTGGTCTCATACCAATGGCGCCACGCAAATCGATAACAGGCACTGATTCACCACGTAAACTAGCTACGCCTGATATATGATGGTGTGAACCCGGTAATTTGGTTAATGCTGGAACTTTTAAAATTTCTTTTACTTTAAAAACGTTAATTGCAAAAATCTGAGTGGTATTAAGTTTAAAAAGTAATAATTCCAATCTATTTTCACCCACTAGCTGGGTACGTTGATCAACGCTATTTAACATTCCACTCATAGATATAGCTCACTTAATAATATAATGCCGTTCAAAATAAACGACGATGATTTTTATAACACTTTAATATATAGGTTATCGGCAGATTTGAGATGTCTTTAACAAGTTAGTGCAAAAAAATAGACAATAATGTTACTATTCTTCGCATAAGCACCAGATAAGGTGTGTGTTGTACTAAAATTAAAGGAATTTATATGTCGCAAGCCCAGCCATTACTCGTTCGTATGATGAATACAAACATCGTTATACAAATTTTAATAGGTATTATTGCCGGTGTTGCTTTGGCAACATTAGCTCCTGATTTAGCTATCTCCGCAGGGCTTTTTGGTGAACTATTTGTTAGTGCATTAAAAGCCGTTGCTCCAATACTTGTATTCATTCTTGTTGCTGCTTCTATCGCTAACCAAAAGCGTGGACAAAACTCGAATATGAAACCAGTTATCGTATTATATCTTGTTGGTACGTTCTGCGCTTCATTAACTGCTGTTGTAATGAGTTTTCTTTTTCCTACCACATTAACTCTTGTTATCGACGCAGCAACCAATACCGCTCCAGAAGGTATTGTTGAAGTTATTAATACCCTATTATTTAAAATCATTGATAACCCAATCAATGCATTAATGACGGGTAACTTTATTGGCATTCTTGGTTGGGCAATTGCTCTAGGCTTAGGTTTACACTCTGCATCTGATGCGACCAAAAAAATCTTTGTTGATTTATCAAACTGTATCTCTGCAATCGTAACGGTTGTAATCCGTTTTGCACCAATCGGTATCTTCGGCCTTGTATCTCATACTTTTGCGGAGACAGGTTTTGCTGTACTTGCAGGTTACTCTCACCTATTGGCAGTATTACTTGGTTCAATGGCATTCATCGCTCTAATCGTAAACCCATTAATTGTTTACATCCGTACTCGCCGTAACCCTTACCCATTAGTATTTTTATGCTTACGTGAAAGTGGTGTAACTGCATTCTTCACACGAAGCTCTGCGGCAAACATCCCTGTTAACATGGCATTATGTGAACGTCTTAACCTACATAAAGATACCTACTCTGTATCGATCCCATTAGGCGCAACCATCAACATGGCAGGTGCTGCTATCACAATCACAGTGCTAACCCTTGCTGCAGTAAATACTGCTGGTGTAGAAGTTGACCTAGCGACAGCATTATTACTTAGCCTTGTTGCTGCAGTATCTGCGTGTGGTGCATCAGGTGTTGCTGGTGGTTCTCTACTACTAATCCCACTGGCTTGTAGCTTATTTGGTATTTCAAACGACATTGCGATGCAGGTTGTTGCTATCGGCTTTATCATTGGTGTTGTACAAGATTCAGCAGAAACGGCTCTAAACAGTTCAACAGATGTACTGTTCACCACAGCGGCGTGTCGTAAAGCAGATAACCCATACAAGCCACTAGTTCAGCCAACTAACTAATCACTGGTTTATAAAACACATAACAAAATGGCCGCTCATTTGAGCGGCCATTTTTATTTTTAAACCAATTTAAATATCTTTGTGTTGATACAAATAAATGGAATACGACATAGCTAATAGAGCACATAATGTTGCAGGTATCGCTAACGTATTAATTTCTAATATTGGATAAAAATACCCACCAATGGTGCCACCAAAGATAAAGCCAAATGCAATATAAAGATATAAAGCTAATCGACGATGGTGAATAGGCTCTCCCTTAAGCTTCATTCCAAGCATGATACCTAAATCAGTTAATACACCAGTTACATGTGTCGTTCGCACAACCGCACCACTATACGTCGTAACCAAACCATTTTGTAAACCACATGCAGCAGAAGCAAAATAGTGCCCCCACTGACTGCCTTCATTAAGAACAATCATTGCAGCAAACAGCAGTCCACTTTCAATAACTAAGGCAAAATTATAACGACGACCAAGCTTTAAAGCTGAACAACCGACAATCAAACTGCTTAATGAAGACCCAAGAATAAAGCTAATAATGATAAATAATAAGTGCCAAGTCGTATCATTAAACCCAAGTAATTGAGTGCCTAATAATGTTGCAGTCCCTGATAAGTGTGAGATAGATTGATGTTGGAAACCAAGTAAGCCAACAGAATTTGTAATGCCTGCTAATAAAGCGAGAAAGAAGGTGCCGTATTCGACCCATTTAGGAAGTTTTGAAATCACGATACATTACCTAGCCAGTAAAGAGCGTTATTCTATACCTTAGAATCAAAATGTGCATGATCTACCGCAAAATAAAAAGGAAGACATTACGCCTTCCTTTAAAAGTTTATTCATTTTTGATTATTTATTAGCTATTTATAGCTGTTCGATACATTTCTACGTATTTTAGTGCCGCTTTATTCCAGCAAAAATCTTGTTTCATTGCGTGTAATTGAACTCGTTTTACTTCATTGAGGTTTTGGCTATAAAGTAATAATGAACGCATAAGAACAACTAATAACTCCATAGGTTCAGGATTTTTAAAGCTAAATCCTGTCGCATTTTCAATATCATCATCGTAGTTATTGACGCTGTCTTTCAACCCTCCTACTTCACGAACTATTGGCAAAGTACCATAAGCCATGCTGTAGATCTGATTTAAGCCACAAGGTTCAAATTCTGATGGCATGATAAAGAAATCGGAACCAGCCTCTACCCAATGCGCAAGTTTATTATCGTATGCTTCAATAAAAGCAAACTTGTCACTATGCTCTTGTGCTATTTCAGTTAAACGAGCAGCAAGTACGGGGTCTCCAGTGCCTACAATGACAAGTTGTAAATCGTTTTTCAGAAACTGTTCTAAAATAGGTAACAAATACTGAATGCCTTTTTGATTAGTCAAACGACAAACCATACCGTACATAGCAACGTCTTTATGAGGTAATGATACTTCTTGCTGCAGCGCAATCTTACACGCCTTTTTACCCCGAACCATACTTATTCGATTTACTTTAAATTGCTTAGGAATATAGTTGTCTTTTTCTGGGTTCCATTCACTGTAATCACAGCCATTTAAAATCCCAATCAAATCTGATTCGCGATCTTGAAAGTCACTTGCCATACCATGAGAACCTAGCTCAGTAAGTAGCTCTTTTGCGTAATTCGGACTCACTGCATTAATTTTATCCGCGCACTGAACCCCAGCCTTGAGCATACTAACATGCGTATGACTTACCGCTGCTTCTGGAACAAAATGAGATTTAAATTCAGACAAACAAGCAATTTCATCATAATGAAAAATACCTTTAAACACTGCATTATGAATTGATAATACACTTCGAGTTTGGAGATAAAACTCGTTTCCTGCATAGCGTTTTTTCAATAGATAAGGAATAAGCCCTGTATGCCAATCATTTACATGAATAATATCAGGTTTCTTATCCAGTAATTTAGGAAGCAAATCTAATGTCGCAGCACTAAAGAAAGCAAAACGTTCGCCATTATCAGCATAGGCTTGATTATTTTCAGCATACATTTCAGCACGTTCAAAATAATCTCCAGATTCGACAGCAAAGACTGAAATCCCATCAACATTAAGCAATCTAACTTGATATGCAGTATGAGGCCAACGCTCTAATTGCGTCGTTAGAATAATTTCAGCATCATCTCGACCAGCAATCGTCTTATAAGCAGGCATAACAATCTGAACATTATGCCCTTGCTCTTTTAATGACTTAGGCAGAGCCTTGGCAACATCTGCCAAGCCTCCACTTTTTATTAACCCGTCAACTTCAGATGCTACAAATACAATTGATAGCGTCTTAGTAACCAACTCTCTCTCCTTTAGGGATAACAACAATACCCTCATCTGATACGTGGTATTTTTTCTTATCTTCTTGAAGGTTTACACCTATTTCAGTTCCAGGAGCAATATCCGCACCTTTATCGACAATCACTCGGCGCAAAACACAGCCTTTACCGACTTTTACGTTACCTAACAGAATACTTTCACTAATATCACAAGCGGATGCAATATTACTTCTAAAACCCAGTACTGACTTTTCGATACGTGAACCACGGATATAACTACCACCACAAACGAGACTATCAATGATCTGCACTCGACCATTATCTGAATCAGAGAAAGTCGCAGGTGGTAATGGTGGATAATAAGTATGAAGCGGCCATTTACGATTATATAAAGAAAATGGTGCATCTTTCTTTAATAAGTCCATATGAGCTTCCCAATACGACTCGATCGTACCCACATCACGCCAATAAACTTCTTTCTTCTCGCCAGTAATATGATTCGTACTGAAGTCATAAACGTAAACATTGCCTTCAGGAAACATTTTAGGAATGATGTCTTTACCGAAGTCATGTGAAGAATCTTCAAGCGCCGCATCATGGATCAATTCTTTACAAAGACTTTCTGCTTCAAAAATGTAATTACCCATTGATACCAAAGCGATACCAGGTTGACCAGGAATACATTTAGGGTTTGATGGTTTTTCTTCAAAACCGATCATTTTGCCATGTTCATCAACTTCAATAACACCAAAGCCAGAGGCATCCTTTGCAGGCATGCGTAGTGCTGATACCGTTAATGCTGCTTTTTTCTTTTTATGAAAATCAAGCATTTGGCGGATATCCATTTTATAAATATGATCAGAACCAAAAATACATACGTGTTCAGGATCTGTTGATTCTATAAAACTGATATTTTGATATATTGCATCAGCTGTTCCTTCATACCAACGCTTACCTGTTCGCATTTGAGCAGGAACAGGGTCAATAAAACGGTCGGTTATTCCATTCACATTCCAACCTTTTTTCATATGTTGAAAAAGCGATTGAGATTTAAATTGAGTTAATACATAAATTCGCATTAAATCTGCATTTACAAAATTATTTAATGCAAAATCAATTAAGCGATAACTGCCACCAAATGGTACTGCAGGTTTTGTTCTTGATTCCGTTAATGGACGTAGACGTGAGCCTTCGCCACCAGCCAAAATCATCCCTAATACACCAGCCATGTGTTCTCCCTGAGATTATTATTAATATAGATAGAATTTCTTGAATTCTTTATTTTGAGATTAAGTTAACATAAATTATTTACAAATCTGTGAAATGTTTCGTTTATATTCACTTGCAAAATAGATTCATTCAATACTGTGCTCTAGCTCAATTTTTAAACTATAAGCAACACAAATGGTTAACAATAATTTTACCAAGCCATTATATAATCATGCGTACTTTAAAATATGTATTGAAACTTAACTATCTCAGTGCAATTATTTCTCCTCATTCGCTTTCAGGAAGTGTAGATATGGCAGTAAGTCTTTTTAAGCAGTTGCAAACAGTTTGGGATTATCACCTTGTAAATCAAGAGATTATAAAATCAGATGCAATCTTTGTTTTATGTAGCTACGATCTAAGGGTGGCGGAGCATGCAGCTCAGCTTTATTTAGATGGTTATGCACCATTACTTATATTTTCAGGGGCTCAGGGCAGAGCTACAGAAGGATTATTCACTTTAAGTGAAGCAGAAACATTTGCAAATGTAGCAAAAGACATGGGAGTACCCTCCTCTGCTATTATCGTTGAAACAAAAGCAACAAATACAGGTGAAAATATCTTTTTCACTCAAGCATTATTAAAAGAAAAAGATATATCGGTTGCATCACTTATTTTAGTTCAGAAGCCTTATATGGAACGTCGATTATTAGCGACATTCTTAAAAAACTGGAATGATATAAAATTCTGTATCAGCTCACCTAATATTAGTTTTATCAATTATCCTACCGATGAAATTACATTTGACCACATTGCAAGTATTATATTAGGTGAATTACATCGTTTAAAAGTTTACCCCAAATTAGGTTATCAAGAAGCACAAGAAATACCCGATGAGGTATGGCAAGCATTTGAAAATTTAACTCGACTTGGGTTTGATGAATATTTACTGCCTAACGATAATTAATACCAATTCAGATAAGAGCCGACCGCTCACTCTGTTAATAAAAAGCCCTAAATCAGAAACTGACTTAGGGCTTTTTTCATTCATACTTGTGATTTGTTATTTTAAACGATAAAAGACCGTAGAAAGCGGTGGTAACGTAATAACAATAGATTGTGCCAATCCTTGAGACTCAACCTTCTCTGTAGAGACTTCACTAATAACAGAATAATCACTGCCACCGTAAAAATGAGCATCACTGTTTAAAATCAATTCATACTCACCAGCGATTGGCATCCCTAGGCGGAAATCCTCTCTTGGTGCTGGTGTAAAGTTACTAACAACAAGGATTCGCTCACCATTATCACCCAAACGTTCATGAGCTAATACACTCATTTCAGCTTCATCTTGCAGTCGCCACTCAAAACCAGCAGGCTCACAATCTTTTTGATAAAGCGCAGGCTCTGTTGTGTATAATTTATTTAAATCACGCACTAGCGATTGCATACCAGAGTGACGCTCAAATTGAGTTAAGAACCACTGTAATTGCCCATCATGATCCCACTCTGCACTTTGAGCTATTTCAGCCCCCATGAAGTTTAGCTTTTTCCCCGGCTGCCCATACATATATCCCATATAAGCACGTAAATTAGCCGTTTTTTGCCATTCATCTCCAGGCATTTTATCTAATATTGAGCCTTTTCCATAAACCACTTCATCGTGTGAAAGCGAAAGGATAAAGTTCTCACTAAATGCATAAACTAGCGGGAAAGTGATGGTATCGTGGTGATATTTTCGATGAATAGGGTCTTCTCTAATGTAATTTAAGCTATCATGCATCCAACCCATGTTCCACTTAAAACCAAAGCCCAAACCACCAGCAAAAGTAGGAGCAGAAACCCCAGGAAAAGCCGTTGATTCTTCCGCAATGGTCATCGCATTAGGATAATGTGAATACACCTCTTCGTTCATCCACTTTAATAAAGCGATGGCTCCGTGGTTATGGTTTCCACCTTCCCAGTTAGGGATCCATTCGCCATCATTACGCGAATAATCAAGGTAAAGCATTGATGCTACAGCATCGACACGCAAACCATCGATATGGAAATGTTCAAACCAATATAATGCATTAGAAACTAAAAACTCACGCACATGAGGTTGGTCATAATTATAAATAAAGCTCTGCCAATCATTGTGCCATCCACGACGAGGGTCTGGATCATTAAACAAGGATGTTCCATCAAAATTGGCCAAACCATGTGAATCCGATGGGAAATGAGCCGGAACCCAATCTAATACAACACCGATGCCAACTTGGTGGCATTGATCGACAAAATATTTAAAATCGTCAGGCGTACCAAAACGGCTAGTTGGTGAAAATAACCCAATTGGTTGATAGCCCCATGAACCATAAAATGGATGTTCTGATACTGGCATTAACTCTATGTGCGTATAACCCATATCTAAAATATAAGGTATTAATTGCTCAGCTAACTCACGATAGGTTAAGAAATCGCCATTTTCATTTCTCTTCCAAGACCCTGCATGCAGTTCATAGAATGAAAGCGCTTCTTTTTGCTTTTCAGTTACTGGTCTTTGCTGCCATTTGGCATCATTCCACTGATAAGAGGTTTGATCATATACCACCGATGCAAATGATGGATACTGCTCATTATGAGCGCCATAAGGATCCATTTTATGAGGAAGTGATTCTCCATTTGGTCCTTTTAACTCAAATTTATACTTAGTACCAACAGCATGTTCAGGTATAAATAACGCCCAAAGTCCGTTATCTATCCGTTGCATAATATGACGACGACCATCCCATTGGTTAAAATCGCCAATAACACTAGCTGAAGAAGCATTTGGAGCAAAAACTAAATAACGTACACCTTGAATTTGCTTACCGTCACGAACAACACTAAATAGATGTGCACCTAAATGGTTATACATCTCTTTTGGTGTATGAACTTGCGCATCCGTAGGGGAAATATTGTGGTATTGATATGGGTCATCAAGAATTTGTTCCGTTCCATTCCAATCGATAATTAATTGATAATGAACTTCTGTCATATCAATGCTTTCATTTAATACAAAAACACCCGAATGTTTCGGGTCTGAAAGCAATTGATATTCAACATGATCAGCTAATCGTACTTTTACCGATGTGGCACTTGGAAGCCAAACTCGTAGTGCAGTGGTTTGACTTTGATATTGTGGACCTAGAAAAGAAAATGGATCAGAAAAAGCAGCCCTTTCGAGCTGCATGTAGATGTCCTTTTCTTTACGTTCAACAAGTAAGTTCAACGTAAATACTCCTTTTATTTTTGGCTTGCTTGAGCGCGAATGTCGGTTAATCGTTTGGTTAATTCATTAACCTGCGGACGATTAAAAATATCATCCAGAGTAACAGACAGTTTACGACGCCAGTTTGGATATTCATTTACCGTTCCCGGTATGTTAACTGGTTTATCCATTTCTAGCCAATCTTCAAGCTGTAAACTGAGAAGTGTGCTCGATCCCGCTGCAAGATGATATTGCAACGCATCACTTAAGTATCTATCCATAGGAACAAACGAAGCATCACGGCCCACACCTTCAGGTAAATACCCATGGAAATCGACACTGTTTAAAATCTCTTGTTTTGATTCCGCACGAGTATTAAACAATTCTTTTAGTTGTTCAGGATCTGGATATAAACCGATCTCTTCACCCATTTTTAAATCATCACAATGCCAGAAACCACGTAACGTTGGCATATCATGCGTACATAATGCCGACATTGATTGCTCTTGATAATGCGTTGGTGAATAGAAACCACCGTCTTCAGACGTTTCAAAGAAGAATACTTTGTACGAATGAATCCCTGCTTCTGCAAGCAAATCAACAATCTCATCAGGTACTGTACCCAAATCCTCACCAATCACAGAACATTGATAACGATGACTTTCTAACGCAAGAATAGACAGCATATCTTCTACAGGATAATGCATGTAAGCGCCTTTAGTTGCATCTTCACCTTTAGGGATCCACCATAAGCGTAACAAGCCCAATACATGATCAATTCGAAGCGCACCACACGCTTTCATGTTTGCTCGTAGCAACTGAACATACGCTTCGTAACTTGTTTCTTTTAGCGTATGAGGGTTTAAAGGTGGTAATCCCCAATTTTGTCCCAATGGACCTAAAATATCTGGTGGCGCACCAATGCTCACATCCAGACATAAGCTACCGTGATCAGCCCACGTCTCTGAACCTGAATCAGCAACACCAACAGCCAGATCACGATACAAACCAACATCCATGCCTTTATTTTCTGCAAATTGTTGCACATCGTTAATTTGAGTAAATGCCACCCATTGTAAGTACATATACAAATCAACTTGATCACGATTATCTGCAATGTATTTTTGCACACCTTTATTATCAAAGTGCTGCAATTCATGAGGGAATACAGGCCAGCCCCAAATACTATTATCTTGGCTGTATAAGCTGTTATGCAATGCATCAAATGCAGCCTGATGTAATAAGCTCTCGCCACCTTCTGCAACAAACTCTAAGAACGCTTTTGCTCGTGCACTTTTCTTATCTAAATGACGAGTTTTAAACTCGCTAAATAGCAATGGAAGTACACTCATTTTTAGAGCAGAGACTTCTGAGTAATTCACCCAATGAGATTGACGAGCATCAGCTAAACGCTGTTGGAATTCTGCACTACCAACCAACTCTTGAGCTTGGTTACACAGTGCAAACTCAGGAACTGAACATACATCAATGTATAAAATATTTAGCCAACGACGAGATGATGGACTGTATGGGCTCGCCCCTTCAGGGTTAGCAGGAAACAGTGAATGAATCGGGTTTAAACCAACAAAATCACCGCCACGAACAGCAATATCACCCACGAGTTGCTTAAGATCACCAAAGTCACCAATACCCCAGTTATGCGGTGTTCTCAATGTGTATAATTGAACGCTTGGACCCCACATTTTTTTGCCTTTAAGCATTGCTTCTTGTTTGAAACACGCTTTTGGCGTCACAATTAATGTCATTTCATAAGGTGCTTTACGACGCTTACGAATCACTTCTAATTTATGGTAACCCCATGGCAGAGTTGGTAAAGAGAATAACAATGTACCATCATTTTCACGCTCGTCTGAAACGATTTGAGATTGTAAGTACCCTTCTAATACTTCACCCTCTTCAGTGGTGATTTTCCAACTAAATTCACTGATGCGAGCACTTTTACCAAGATTCATTTCGACTTGAAGCGGTTCATTATCACGAACAACCTGCACAGTAGAAAGTACGTCTTTTTTATGTTTCTTTTCAGCTGAACTTAAGAGTGTTTTATCATTCTTAGTGTCATAACCTAAAGAAGCCAGTAGACGAATTAAGGTTTCATCACTGACTTTTGCTTCATTGCCCCAGGCACTTACATAGCTATTTTTTAACCCTGCCAGCTCTGCGACTTGATGGAGTACATTGTTATTATCTTTCATCGCTTTTCTCCAAGGGCAGTACGATACTGCCCTCATATTATAATTTTATTAATTAACGGTTTACTGATTCCAGTTTCCAAATGTTATTTACATAATCACGGATACTGCGGTCTGAACTAAATTTACCAACCAAAGCAGTGTTTAAAATAGCCATTTTCGCCCACTGTTTTTGGTCACGATATGCTGCATCAATGTCGTTCTGAGCACGAACATAATCAGCAAAATCAGCAAGAACTAAGTATGGGTCACCGCCATACAATAGGTTGTCACGAATTGCAGATAACAGACCCACTTTACCCGGAGTAAATTCATCACCAGCTAATAAATCTAATGATGCTTGTAATAATGAATCGGCTTCATAGTACTTATACGGGTTATAACCTGATGCTTTTAACGCCTCAACTTCATCAACCTCTAAACCAAAGATGAAGATATTTTCGTCACCGACTTCTTCACGGATCTCAACGTTTGCACCATCCATCGTACCAACAGTCAATGCACCATTTAGCGCCATTTTCATGTTACCTGTACCTGATGCTTCTTTACCTGCTGTAGAAATTTGCTCAGATACATCCGCAGCTGGAATGATAATTTCAGCCATGCTCACACGATAATCAGGAATAAATACAACTTTCAGTAAATCAGACACACGAGGATCGTTATTTACTTTTTCTGCCACTTTATTAATTGCAAAGATGATCTCTTTTGCTAAGTGGTAACCCGGCGCGGCTTTTGCTGCAAAGAAGAACACACGTGGGTGCATATCAAAACCAGGTTCGTTCAATATACGATGGTATAAAGAAAGAATATTTAATAAATCCAAATGTTGACGTTTGTATTCATGTAAACGCTTAATTTGCACATCAAAGATCGCATCGGTATTTAGTTCAATACCCATGTTTTCTTGAACCCAATTAGCTAAACGCTGTTTATTTTGTTTTTTCACAGCCATGAATTCTTTTTGAAATTTCTCATCATCGGCAAAAACAGCAATATCACTCAGTTGATCAAGATGTGCAGGCCACTCATTCCCAATTTTTTCAGAAATAAGGTTTGAAAGACCAGGGTTACAGAATTTCAGCCAACGACGAGGAGTAACACCGTTAGTTACATTCGTTAGTTTTCCTGGGAAATATTCATTAAATTCAGGGAATAAATCACGCTTAACCAACTCAGAGTGAAGTGCTGCCACACCATTCACGGCATAAGATGAAACCACACATAAATTCGCCATGCGCACCATACGATGTGTGCCTTCTTCGATGATTGATAACTTGCGTAATTTATCTACATCACCTGGCCACTTCAGTTTCACGCCTTCTAAGAATAGGTAGTTAATCTGATAAATGATTTCCATGTGACGAGGTAGAAGTCGAGAAATCAGTGATTCACTCCAAGTCTCTAACGCTTCAGGTAACAATGTGTGGTTGGTATAAGCAAACGTGTTTGAACAGATTTCCCATGCCACATCCCACGATAAACCACGAACATCAATAAGTACGCGCATTAACTCAGGAATACCAATTGTTGGGTGTGTATCGTTTAATTGGATCGTTTCATATTTAGAAAGATCTTCAATCTTATGACCTGCAGCATCATGACGGCGTAAAATATCTGCAATAGAACACGCACAGTGGAAATACTGTTGCATCAAACGTAATGTTTTGCCTTTCTCGTGGTTATCATTTGGATACAGAACTTTCGTTACGTTACCAGCATCAATTAAGGCGTGTTGCGCTTCAAAGTAATCACCATTATTAAAGCTTGCAAGGCTAAACGGTGCTTTTGCACGACATTCCCACAAACGTAATGGGTAAACCGTATCACTTTGGTAACCAACAATTGGTAAATCCCAAGGCATACCTTCAACTGACATACCTGATACCCAACGACGTTTCTCTTGGCCATTTTCAGTGTACGTTTCTACATGACCATAAAAACCAACTTGCTGTGCAAAATCAGGACGAGCAACTTCCCAAGGATAGCCTTCAACTCCACACCACGCATCAGGCGCTTCTTTTTGTCGACCGTCTTCAAAAGATTGGCGGAACAAACCGTATTCGTAATGCAAACCGTAGCCAATCGCCGGATATTCTTGCGCAGCTAATGAATCCATAAAACACGCAGCTAAACGACCAAGACCGCCGTTACCTAAAGCAGGGTCACGCTCTTCTTCTAATAAATCCGTTAAGTTATAACCAAGCTCACCCATTGCTTCAGTGATCTCTTCATAAAGACCCATACTAATTAGGTTGTTACCCGTTAGACGTCCAATTAAAAACTCTAAAGATAGATAGTTTACGCTGCGTGCGTTTTTAATTTTGTCATCATTTTCTGTCGCAACAAGATCAAATGTCGTTAATTCAGCTAGGGCTTTACCCATTGCTAAATACCATACTTTAGCGCTCGCTGTTTTTTCATCTGCGGCGAATGTTGTCACTAAATGCTGCTTTACTGACGCTTTAAACGCCGCTTTATCAAATTTCTCTATGTTATTCGTTTTCATCTTAAATATCTCACGAAGGTTCATAATCAACTGTTATCAATCCTGCCTTGTTCGAATAAGAGTCACATCCTCCTTTTTGGGGGATGAGATAAGACTGAGATAAAGGCGTAGTCCTAATTAATCAAATAGCGTGTGACACGACTCAAAGTTTGTAGGCTGACAGTAAAAACCTGCGTGATATTGGACACGTTTTTACAGCATAAAAAACAAAATGATAACAAGGTCACAAATTTAAAGATTAAATAAAACTATTTAAAAAACGTATTAAATAAAACTCATGTATAAATTCATCAAGATAAAAATAAAGGTTTGATCACATTTATAGGGCGTAGTGGATAGATTAAATCTCATTATTGAGGATAATTAGCTCAGTATTTTTTAAAAGAACAATAATTATGTTAATACCATCGAAACTGCATTTTCCAAGACGATTACATAATGCCATTCTCCGCCAACGTGTTTTAGATACGCTAGAGAATGCGATGCATTACAAACTTGTTTTATTTCGATCTCCGGCTGGCTACGGAAAAACAACCATGGCTGCACAGTGGTTATCAGACAAAGACGCTACTGGGTGGTATAGCCTAGATGAGAGTGATAATGATGAATATAAATTTGCAAAATACTTTGTACAAACAATAAGTAATGCAACTCATACTGAATTATCACACTCAAAAGCGTTAACTGAGAAACGTCAGTTTGCTTCATTATCAAGCCTATTTTCACAAGTCTTTACTGAGCTAATCTCGTTTCAAGATGAAGCTTATATCGTTCTCGACGACTATCACTTAATTACCAATGACACCATTCACCTTGGCTTAAAATTCTTCTTAAAACACCTTCCAGATAATTTGACACTGGTAATAACAAGTCGCTCTCAACCACCTCTAAATACAGCAAATCTACGTGTGAGAGACTTATTAATTGAAATTGATAATCAAAGTTTGGCGTTTGACCAATCAGAAACATCTCTATTTTTCAATCAACGTCTAAATGAGAATATTGACCAAGAAGCCATCACTCATGTTCGTGAGCATGTTGAAGGCTGGCCATCTGCACTTCAATTGATTGCACTGCACAGTATTCAAAATAATCAATCCTTAAATAATTCAGCACAAGTCATGGCGCAATTAAACCATGCTCACTTATGGGATTATTTAGCAGAAGAAGTGTTTGATCATTTGGATCAAGAAACGCAGCAATTTTTAATGCGTTGTGCTGTTTTTGATCATTTTAATACCACACTGCTATCTAAGGTAACGCAACGAAAAGATGCGCAGTTGCTTATTGAAAATCTAAACCGATTCGGATTATTTATTAATACAAATGGTGAACAAGGTGATTGGTATAAGTTCCATAACCTCTTTGCTGAATTCTTAACCCACCAAAGACAAAACCACCTAGCTCATGAAGAAATAGACCTGCAAAAATACGCAGCAGAAGCATGGCTTGAGCATGACAATATCTATCAAGCACTTCGTCATGCGAAAAACGCCAAAGATGATATTCTGATCGCTAATATACTTACGCAGCATGGCTGGCATTTATTTAATAATGGGGAACTTTCTTTATTAGAGACCACCATTTCAGATCTTCGTCCTGAGGTATTATTTACCTCTCCTCGCCTTGTTATTATTCGCGCATGGTTAGCTCAAAGTCAGCATAATTATCTACAAGTAGATGATTTACTCTCTGAAGCACAACGTGAAATGGCGGATAGAAATATTGTTCTTGATAGGCATATGCAAGGAGAGATTGATGCACTGCGAGCACAGGTTGCCATCAA
The DNA here is from genome assembly GCF_014694495.1 of Aliivibrio sp. S10_S31. Taxonomy (NCBI): domain Bacteria; kingdom Pseudomonadati; phylum Pseudomonadota; class Gammaproteobacteria; order Vibrionales; family Vibrionaceae; genus Aliivibrio; species Aliivibrio sp. S10_S31. The sequence continues at coordinate 111,072 of NZ_JAAUWR010000007.1, forward strand.
TAAAAATGAACCTGAAGCTGCACTTGCCTTTGCAGAAAAAGCACTTGAAGAATTAGAAACCAATAAATACCGCAGTCGCATCGTCGCAACATCTGTTATTGGTGAATATCACCACGTTTCAGGAAACCTTGCACAAGCACTTGCTCTAATGCAACAAACTGAAAAAATGGCCATGACCTATGGCATCTATCATCAAGCTTTGTGGGCAATCTTACAACAAAGCGAGATTTTAATGGCACAAGGGTTTATGCAAGCGGCTTTTGACCTTCAAGATAATGGTTTTAAATTAATTGAAGACCAAGACTTACATCAACTACCATTGCATGAATTCTTACTTCGCTCTCGAGCTCAAATTTACTGGTTCTGGTTCCGTTTTGACGAAGCTGAACAATGTACTTGGAAAGGCTTAGATGTTCTCTCTCCTTTTGATGAAACTAAGCACTTGCGTGGCTACTCAATGCTTGCTCGCTTGGCCGTTGCTCGTGGTGAACTTGATAAAGCTGAACGATATCTAGATAAATGCCAACAACTACTTGGACAATCTGATTATCATATTGACTGGAAAGCAAATGCCTCTTCAGCTCAACTTTTCTATTGGCAAGCGAAAAACAATTCAGAAGCCATTCAATATTGGTTAGCCCAAGCAGAAAGACCAGAAACTCGCTGTAATCACTTTACCCAACTGCAATGGCGTAACATTGCACGAGCTCAATTCCATCTAGGTGATATTGATACAGCAATTGAAACACTGCAAACCTCTCAAACTATTGCTCAACAACATAAATTGATCACTGATATCAATCGTAATGCGATCTTAGCTGCCATTTTACTGTATGAAAACAAACAGATTGATGAAGCCGTTGAAGCAATGCACCTTGCAATTAAGCAGTCAAACCAAACAGGGATCATTGGTAGTTTTCTAATGGCGGGACGAAACGTTTTAAAACCCCTTGGGAAATTACAACAAAAAGGCAATGTTACTGAGCTTGAAAAACATCGAATTGAACAATTACAGAAAGCGCTATCAAATAATGAACGCTCTCGTTCAGCTCACTTCGATGAAACCTTTATTGAAAAAGTATTAAATACACCAGAGGTTCCCGAACTAATAAGAACAAGCCCACTTACCCATCGTGAATGGCAAGTGTTAGGTCTTATTTATTCTGGCTTTAGTAATGAACAAATTGCAGCTGAATTTGATGTTGCACCAACCACTATTAAAACTCACATTCGTAATTTGTATCAAAAACTGAATCTTCCAAATCGAAAAGCTGCTATCGCTATGGCTGACGAATTAGTAGGAATGATGAAGTAATCAAATTTACGACATTTTTTACACAGAACTTATGTATAATCATGCCATCTTCATGCATTGTGCATAAGTTTTTTATTTGTATCGAGATAAAATGAATTATTTAACAACGTTCTTTAAAGGCATGGCAATGGGAGCCGCTGATGTGGTTCCTGGGGTATCAGGTGGTACGATTGCATTTATTACTGGCATTTATGATACGCTTCTAGAAAGCATTCGACGTATTAATCCATCAATCTTAGGTTTATGGAAACGCGAAGGTTTTAAAGCAGCATTTAATCACATTAACGGCTTCTTTCTTATTTCTCTATTTGGTGGGATCTTAACAAGCATCCTGACATTAGCGAAATTCATTACGTGGATGTTGCACACTCACCCTATTCCATTATGGTCGTTTTTCTTTGGCTTGATCCTAATTTCAATCGTACATATTGCGAAACAGATTGAAAAATGGTCTTTAGATCGTTTTGTTATGTTATTTGCCGGAGCCGCGTTTGCTTATAGCATTACCGTTCTTAACCCAATGACAATGACACCGTCAACTTTCACTTATATTCTTGCAGGCTCTATTGCTATTTGTGCGATGATCTTACCGGGTATTTCAGGAAGCTTTATTCTTCTGCTTATCGGCATGTACGGCCCAGTACTTGGGGCAGTTAAATCTCTTGATTTAGTGACTATGGGATTGTTCGCATCAGGCTGCTTAATTGGCTTATTAAGCTTCTCACATGTTCTTTCTTTCCTATTGAGAAAGTTCCGAGATATTACGCTAATCTTCCTGACAGGCTTAATGGCTGGCACATTAGGTAAAATCTGGCCTTGGAAAGAAGTGTTAGAATGGCGCATTAATTCAAAAGGTGAGCAAGTTCCATTAATAGAGCAAAACCTATCTCCATTTAATTACGAACAAGTAACGCAGCAACCAGCACTCATTGGTTTCGCTGTATTTGGCGTTATTTTAGGTATTGGTTTAGTTCTTGGTCTTGAAATGTACGCTAAGAAAAACGAGAAAGAATCGTAATTGATTGGTGTAAACTGATAAATCAATAAATACAAAAAAGGAGCATTCAATATGCTCCTTTTTTTATATCAGTAATACTGCTGATATTAATTAGTGATGATTTGGTTCACGAAGATAAATAATCCAGTAACCCATACCAACGAAGATGCCACCACCAATGATATTACCAATCGTTACAGGGATAAGGTTATTAATCACAAAATTATGTAATGTTAAATCTGCAAAATCCAATGCTGAATAACCACTTGCTGCCCAGAACTCTGGAGAAGCAAAAGTCTTAATGCCAATCGCCATTGGGATTTGGAACATATTTGCAATACAGTGCTCAAAACCTGCTGATACAAACATTGCTACAGGTAAGATCATAACCAAAATTTTATCTGTTAATGTACGACCAGAAAATGTCATCCATACGCCAACACAAACTAATACGTTACACATAAGACCTAGTGCAACAGCTTGCCAAAAACCATGATGCAACTTGTGTTGTGCAATTTTCATTGTGTTGATACCAACGGCACCACCATCGTTCATGTATTGTTTTGCAACTAACATGATACCAACAAGTAGCATGGCACCAATAAAGTTACCAACATAAACAACGGCCCAGTTCGCACATAGGTTTTTCCAGCTGATTTTACCACTTGCACGAGCAACTAAAGTTAACACCGAGCTGGTAAATAGTTCACCACCGGTTACCACAACTAAAATAAGACCAAGACTGAAAGCCAAACCGCCAACAAAATGGGACATACCCCATGGCATTGATTCAGCACCAGTAGTTACTGTGGTATAGAAGATAAAAGCAATACCGATATGTATTCCGGCAGTAATTGCTAATAAAAATGATTTAAATGGATCTTTGGTTGCTTTTGCTACGCCAACTTCAGCAGCGCGTTCTGCCATTTGTGGCGGTAGTAAAGAATCGAATTGGTTCATAGTAGAAACATTTTGATACAAGTGAATAGGAGGGTCGGATAATCCTCCTATTTTGTTCGGAATACAAGCAATTTTATTGTTGAAGAGTATTAATTTTAAGATTTGAATAAAGTATAAAAAAATATTTATTGAAACTAATAAATAAGCATTGATTAAGTAAAATAAGATTTAAATTTTGATATCTATGCTTTCTCTATGACGGCGATCTTTATTTACTCTACGATCATACAACACAGGTTTTGATGGATACGTTCGTCGCTCTTCTTTTTTTCTAAGCTCTGCTTGGTAGGTTCCATCCACATCTACGGTATCAATAATTTTTTCATCAACATTTGGTAAGGATTTTTTACTCATATCCCCTCCTTAACTCTTCGTTTTTTACAAAACAACAATTGTTACTTATTTGTTATTATTAACATAACAAGGGCAATTAACCAAGTGATCATTCACAACCCCCGTTGCTTGTAAAAAGGCATAGCAAATCGTAGATCCTACAAATTTAAAACCTCTCTTTTTTAAATCTTTACTTAATTTATCTGATAATTCGGTTGTTGCAGGTACATCAGACATCACTTCCCAGTGATTAATGATCGGTTTCTGATCGACATAAGCCCAAAGGTAATTTGAAAAACTGCCAAATTCTTGCTGTATCTTTATAAAAGCATTCGCATTCGTAATCACTGAATTAATTTTAAGTCGATTACGTATAATTCTGGAATCTTGCATTAAGGATTCCACTTTATCTTGGTCATATTGAATGATCTTTTGTAAATCAAAACCATCAAATAATAATCGATAGCCTTCGCGTTTCTTTAAGACCGTCGACCAACTTAAGCCAGCTTGAGCGCCTTCTAAAATTAAATACTCGAATAACTCATGATCAGAATAAACAGGCACTCCCCATTCATTATCATGATATTCCCTATCTAAATCAGAAACCTCTGCCCAGTGACATCGCTCTTTTCTCATTTCCTTACCACCTTTTTTATATACAATTTAACTGAGCTCACACAACAGATAATGCATGCATATCCAAAATTTAACTTATGTTACCATTCATTAACCAGTTTAATTGAGCCGATATATATGAAAGCATTCGCAGTTTTGATCAAAGCCTTTCTTATCCTATTACTATTGTGTACTGGTTTTTTCTTTACTGAAATAAGCACCTATGTAAAAAGCTATGTAAGCCCCAAAATTCAGCTTGAAAATACTTGTCATTTATCAACACAAATTTGTCAGCAAGGTGACGTATCCATCACGCTTGAAAAAGATACATTAACGCCGTTACAACCTAGCTCTATTTTAGTGAACTGGCCTAATCAAAATGCCAAAAACCTCATTATTACTCTACAAGGTTACGATATGGCAATGGGAAACCCGACATTTAAATTATTACCCAATGCAGACAAAAGCTACTCTGGCGATATTTTACTTCCTATTTGTACACAAAATACCATGATTTGGGTCGGAACAATTAGTGATGGTAGCACCTCTATTAATGTTTCGTTAAAGGCAGAACAATGAAAAAACTCTTAATTATCACTCTTATTATTTTATCAGGATTTGGGTTAAAGCAGCTCTATTTATCAAAAACAGCCAACAATACATCACTTTATGGTGCACAAAATCAACCAATAAACCTTTTTGACGAAACCGACCCTAGAATACGTATTGTTTATTTTGGCTTTACTCGATGCCCTGATGTTTGCCCAACATCTTTAGCTATGTTATCAGGGGCTTTCAACCAAATTAACAAAACAACTTTATCCCAATTTAAACCCGTGTTTATCACGTTAGACCCTGAGCGTGATGATGCTGAGCATGCTGCTGAATATGCCCACTATTTCCATCAATCAATAGAAGGCAGTTCAGGTTCACTTCAAACCATTACACAATTAGCTGAACGTTATGGCGTTGTTTTTCATAAAACGGAACTGCCTAATTCAGAATTAAAATACACGATTGACCATTCGTCTTATTTTTACTTTTTAGAACCCAATGGCACTTTAATTACCAAAGTGCCGCATACAATAACACCAGATCCCATAGTGAAAGCAATTAATGAACTTTCGCAGCTATAACGACACTTTAAAAGGAATATTAACCATGAAAAAAACATTGCTTGCTCTTAGCGCCCTATTTATTAGTTCGGCTTCTTTTGCACAAAGTGATTTGGTCATCGAAAATCCATACGCACGCGCAACGCCACCAAATGCAGTAAATAGCGCTATTTTCATGACCATTAAAAATAATGGTGATAAAGACCGTACTTTGGTTTCTGCTACGACATCAGCGGCTAATAAGGTTGAACTTCATACTGTTGTAAAAAGTGACGGAATGATGAAAATGCGTGAAGTGGACTCCATGACAATAGCAAAAGACTCAGAAACGGTTTTAAAGCCTGGTGGCCTACATATCATGCTTTTTGAACTAACAGGTCCGCTAAAAGAAGAAGAATTTATTGATGTAAGACTTAACTTTGCAAATGGTGATAAAGAAGTATTTAAAGCGCCAGTGAAGAAAGTCATGGCTGGAATGAAGCACAAAATGTAATCATGTCTTATTAGTAAGTCAGCATGTCCGATTAGAGATATATGTAATTAATTGTACCTGTCAAACTGCATCCCATTATCCTCTGATGAGATGCAGTTCACATGTATTATCTTTTACCGCTATTCACCGTACTCATTTGGGGCGGAAATTCTATCATCAATAAGATGGCAGCTTCTGCTATCGAACCTAGCGCAATGAGCTTTTATCGTTGGGCTTTTGCCATGCTGATTTTAACTCCGTTTTGCTTACCATCTGTTATTAAATCTCGTCATGTGATCCGTCCGTATTTAAGCAAATTGGCTTTCCTAGCCTTACTTGGCATGGTATTAAACCAATCTCTTGGTTATTACGCAGGTTTAACGACTACGGCTTCAAATATGTCGTTAATCACCTCACTAGTGCCATTAATCAGTATCTTTCTTAGTCTCCCGTTATTGGGAAAACGTATTTCAGCATTAAGTATTGTCGGTGCCGTGATTTCACTTGCGGGTCTAACATTTATGCTTGGTCACGGAGATATGACTTTCTTTTTACATCAACCAATTACAGAAGGTGATGGCTTGATGGTAATCGCAGCCCTCTCTTATGGTGCCTATTGCGTATTATTAAAACGCTGGAAAATGCCAATTACTAACTGGCAACTTATTTACATGCAAGGTATGTTTGCTGTCGCAATGCTAACCCCATTATGGTTAACAAGTGATAGCCTATTACCAACAGAAAGCTCGATTCCACTCATCATGTATGCATCAATTGCCGCTTCTATCTTAGCGCCTTGGATGTGGGTAAAAGCAATTGATGTAATTGGTGCAGAATCAAGTGCAATGTTCATGAACCTACTACCAGTAGTGGCGGTATCGTTAGCTGCAATCCTACTAGGTGAGAAGATTGAAAGCTATCATCTAATGGGCGGAATAATGGTTATTTCAGGTGTTATCTTGGCACAAATTAAAACCAAGAAAGCCAAACAAGAAGCAAGTCTACTTATCAAAGCTTAATTACGCTTAACGAATTAGATATAAGAAAGCCGGCTCATTGTGAGTCGGCTTTTTTGTGGGCATTCATGAGTTATTGCAGAATAATTGGAAATTAGTTACTAACCATTTCATGATGTTCAACTAACTGCTTATATAATATGTCTTTTAATTCCATACGCTGACGCTTTAATGCATGCATACTATCATCACCAATTGGACTACCTGATATCTCTAATTGTCGAATGTCATAATCAAGTTGATGATATTGTTGGAGATCAGCTTTAAATTTAGGATCATCATGATTAAGCTGAACAATATCCAATTTAAGCTCTGGAAAATCTAAGATAAAAGCGTGGTTTTCATTTAGCATTGGCACTTCCTTTTCTATCAGATTACCTACCAGTATAGGAACAATCCATCAAAAGAAATGTGCCGCATCACTCAAAGTTAATCACAAATCTTCTAGGCAAGAACTAATCCTCAGCAAGCTGGTCTTCGTGCTTAGCCACTTTATGTCCATCTTCTGTACAGCCCTCTTTCCAGTAGCTGCTAATATAAAGATCGTCTTTATCAACTTCCTTTTCATTACGGAAATACGTACGAAGCGCTCTCATGTTGTTAAACTCACACGCACTCCATACAGCAACTCGACCCGCTTTCCACTCTTGTGAGCGAACCGTATCTGTTAATCCTTCCTCATCAGATTTAATGACCCATACAAGCTCAATACCTTGTGGTTTCGCTAGATCTTGCTTATCTGATGGATGGTTAATTTCAATAACCGCATAACCTATTGCCGTTGCAGGCAAAGCTTCAAGTTTTGCAGATAATGCAGGTAACGCTGTCATATCAGCAACTAAGAAGAACCAATCTGCTTCTACATTTAATCCTTTGATACTTCCTGGGCCAGCAATTGAAATCGTATCGCCATTAACGGCATTTTGAGCCCAAGCAGATGCAAAGCCTCCAGTTTCAGCCGTCATCGCTGCATGCGCATGATGATGGCGAACAAAGTCAACATCCAGTTCATTCTGTTCTTTTCTCAAATTACGCACGGTATAGGTGCGCATCATTGGACGAGTGTCGTCAGGAATACCAGAAAGATCGGTTCCGCCATTGTCATTAAACAACAGCTTGATGTAACCGCCTTCACTTTCCATATTAAAATCAGACAGATCTTCAGCTTTAAACGTAATGCGCTGCATATTAGAAGTAAATTGCACACTCTTTAAGACAGTCAGCACTCGTGGTGAGGGTTTATTACTCATAACTTAATCCTTTATTGTCCGTAATACATACAAATACGTTGGCCATTAACTTCATGGATATCAAACTCGGTTTCATATATTTCAGACAACACCTCTTTTCTAATAACTTCAGCAACGGTACCATTGGCCACCACTTTGCCTTTTTTAAGTGCCACAATATTGTCTGAATAGCATGATGCAAAATTAATATCGTGAATAACAATAACAACCGCTTTACCTAGTTCATGAGCCAACGTCTTAATGTTTTTCATGATTTGCAATGAATGTTTAATATCTAAGTTATTTAGCGGTTCATCTAAAAATACATAATCCGTATCTTGCGCAACAACCATAGCGATGAACGCTAATTGACGTTGACCACCACTTAATTGGTCTAGATATTTATTCTGAATAGGTTCAAGCTCTAAATAGCGAATTGCCTTATCCATCACTTCATTATCGTGCTTTGTGAGTTTGCCTTGGCTATATGGAAAGCGACCAAAGGCAACAAGCTCACGAACCGTAAAACGCATATTTAAATTGTTAGATTGTCGAAGTACCGCTAATTTTTTCGCAAGAGCTTTAGTGTCCCAATCCACCACTTCTTGGTTTTCGATGAGGACACTACCGCTGTCTTTTGCTAATAAACGACTTGCCATGGATAACACGGTACTTTTACCTGCTCCATTAGGACCAATGATCGACGTAACTTCGCCTTTAACAAAAGAAGCGGAAGCTTGGTCTACTACTTTTTGCTGACCAAATGATTTAGATAGTTGAGATAATGAAATCATACGTTTCTCTATTGAATTTTTTGTCTAACTAACAGTGATAAGAAATACAAACCACCGATAAAATTAATTACTACGCTTAGTGTCGTTTCAAACTTAAATATGTTTTCGATAACCCATTGTCCTGAAAGCAACATCGACATTGCCATTAAACTGCTTCCCAGTAGCAAAGTACGATGACGATAGGTATGAAAAAACTCTTTCGCTAAGTTCGCTACCAACAAACCAAAGAACATCACAGGGCCAACTAATGCCGTTGAAACCGAAATTAAAATCGCCACTAAGATAAGTACTTGTTTTGTCACTTTACCAACATCAACACCCAAACTGGTCGCGTTATCATTATCTAGCCAGAACACATCGAGAATATTCGACATTCTAAAAATAACCGCACTAATAAGAAGTAATGGAATCACACAAAAATAAACAAGATCTTTGTTAATGTTATTAAAACTGGCAAACATACTCGATTGGATCGAAGCAAAATCGTTCGGGTCGACTAACATCGTGAAGAAAGAAGAAATGTTAGAAAATAGCTGTCCAAAAATCACCCCAAGCAATAATAAGGTAATTACATTACTGTTATTTTTCTTGAAATAAAAACCAAATAACAATAAAGAAAACCCGACCATTATCACAACTGACATAACAAAGTTTAAAAATGGATTTAATATGAAAACACTAAAGCTACCAAAAATAACAACAACCAATACTTGAGTGAGTAAATACAAGGCATCAAAGCCCATGATACTCGGCGTTAAAATGCGGTTATGCGTAATGGTTTGAAAAACCAAAGACGACTGAGCAATCGCGATACTGGCTAAAATCATCGCCAATACTTTAGGTACACGGCGTGACAAAAAGTATTCATAATTTGAAGCGTCAAGCCCAATACCAATAAACAAAAAGGTGAATAATACGGTAATGAAAGCCAATGCCGTTAATTTAATTGAATCAGACATTTTGCTTACCTTTTACGATAAAGAAAATAAACACCATTCCACCCAAAATACTAATGATCATAGAGATAGGAATTTCATAAGGGAAAATGATCACACGCCCCACAACATCACACGCAAGAATTAATATCGCACCAACAATAGCTGTTAGTGGAATATTTCTACGTAAATTATCACCATAAAATTGTGCCACTAAGTTAGGAACAATGAGGCCAAGGAAAGGTAATTGCCCAACAATCATGACTACTGTTGCCGACATAACAGAAACTAAAATAATGCTAAGAAATAGTATTTGCTTGTAATTCAGGCCAATATTAGTAGCAAAGTCTTTACCCATACCAACAGCAGATAAACGTGTTGCGTACCAATAGCTGATCACAGAAATAGGGATTGCGATATACAGTAATTCGTAGTTACCTTGAAGAATGTTGGCAAAGTTGGCTACTGTCCACGCTGAAAGGTTTTGAACTACATCGTATTTATAGGCAACAAAAGTAGCAGCAGAAGAGACAACATTACCAAAGATAATACCGATGAGCGGTACATAAATGGCATTTTTAAATTGAATACGATGAATAAACTGAATGAAAAGAAGCGTACCACCAATTGCCATTGCAAAAATGAGTAGTAAATTATCACCATGCCCAAAGAGTACTAAACTCAATACGTAGCCCAACATAGCGCATTCGATGGTGCCAGAGGTTGATGGTGCAGCAAATCGGTTTTGGCTGATCTGTTGCATGATTAGACCAGCAATACTCAAACCGGCACCAGATAATAAAATCGCTAATAAACGTGGTAAACGACTTACCATAAGAAGCTCTAAAGCTTCTGTATCACCACGGAATATAGCTGACAGCGGTAAATCAGCAACGCCAATAAATACCGAAGCAAAACTCAATACAATAAGAACAAGCAATAACTTTTTCAAAGCTAACCTCAGCCTACACAAAGCGTACTATCTCAATGAAATAACACGCTTTACAGTGGAATTAGAAATAAATTTAAAGATGAATAGATTGTTTTACATCAGCAATCATTTGATCTGTTGCTGTTACGCCTGATACCGCTAAATACCATGCATTAATATCAAGGTAAGTTAGGCTATCATTTTTATAAGCATCAGTTGCCTTTACTAATGGGTTAGCAAATTCTTCACGTGTACGGCTCTTATCTTTATTGATCAATTTATCTTTATCAATAATCAGAAGGTTTGATGGGTTTACATCACGGATAAATTCATACGATACCAAATCACCATGACGAGATTCTTTAATACCCTCTACCGCCTCTTTAAATCCAAAGTCTTTATAAATAGAAGAAAAACGCGATTGAGCTCCGAAGGTTGTGATATTACCACCGGCACTCATAACCGTTAATGCTGCAACATTATTTGCTTTATTGTGTTCAGCAATAGCGTTAAATTCAGCATCTACGCTAGCGATTTTCGCTTCCACTTTATCTTGAATTTCAAAAATATTACCTAGCATACGCCATTGTTGTTGTGTGCTTTTCCAATAACTTTTTGAATCTGCAGTAAATACGATTGTTGGGGCGATTTCAGACAGATCTTTATACGCTTTCACCGCTCGTGAACCAATAATGATCACATCCGGTTTTTGCATGTAAATAGTTTCAAAATCAGGCTCACTTAAGCTACCAGAAGAAGCATATTCTTTCGTTTTATACTTTAGTAAGTAAGAAGGCATTGTCGTTGCCTGAGTTACCGCTACTGGTTTAATACCAAAATAATCAATGGCATCTAACGTTCCTGTACCAATAACAACAACACGTTGAGGTTTTGTCTCAAGTGTCGTTTTGCCTAATTGATGAGAAACGGTAATCGTTTCAGCATAACTTGATGCAGAAACTAATAAACCAAATAACATTGTAGCGATACTTTTTTTCATATTCTTTACACTCAAGTGATAACTATTCGTATTTCGATTCACTATAATGAAAATGGTTATTATTAACCAGAATAAAAAAGTAAAGATTGTAAAGGCGTAAAAAATATAAGGCTATTAGAAGAGAGTTGAGATAATTGCGGTTCTATAGGCAATAAAAAAGGCCATTATAGGGGGAATGATAATGGCCTTAAAAATACATAGCTGGTTTTCTTTAGTGTAAGTGTCTCTTCGTTACTTCACATGAAAGAGTCTCATGATCAAACAAGAAACGAAACGCGTGCGAGTTAAAATATTTCCCGTCACTCCATAACACTTCACCAAAGATCTTACAGAGATCCATGTCTGAAGCTGAACCTTTCTTATCGATTAATCCAATAACAGATAAAACTTGGCTCTCTATATCCTTGGGACAATTTTTAATTGACCATTTATGAGTCATACTCATTTTTTCCATAATAATAACTAGCCTAATGTGTTTTTATTTATTGTGCTCAAGTCACAAAACACAGTTTAACCCAATGATAACTTAAATCAAGCTTTTTTGTGACTTAAGTCTCACAAAGTGAAATTACTGACAAATTATAGAAGTATAAATAATCAAAAATGAGATCTTTATCATTGATATTTTACATATTTAACACATAAAAAAGGCGCTGTATTAATACAAACGCCTTCGAGATACCACTTTAGTGTTAATGCAAGCTATTGGTATTTAAGGATATTTACTTTCTAAAAATGACATTATGTCGGCAGACTCATACATCCATTGTGTTTCACCATTTTCATTATCAATACGCAAGCATGGTACTTTTATTCTTCCACCTCCAGCTAACAAAGCGGCTCTGTGCTCTTCATTATTTTTTGCATCTCGTAATTCAATGTTCAGTGATTGACGTTTAATCGTTCGACGCACTTTCACACAAAAAGGACACGCTTCAAATTGGTACAAAGAATACTTTGTTGTTTCTGCATCAATTTCAGTCTGTTTAGCAGGATCTCGCTTAACTCCTGAAGGAGAAAATACACAATCCAAACCTAAAATAACCTTACCAAGCACGAAACGAATAACTTTCATGTTTACTCTCCTAAATAATGCATCAGTAGCTAACAACGTTGAGCAAATAGATGTTAACTAATGTGAAATATAATAATTATTGTTTTAAAGTTACTGGATTGTAACAGTTTTATTTATATAAAAAAAAGCCTCAAAAGAAATCATCTTATGAGGCTTTAAATTTATCGTTGTTAAAACGCTAGGACTTATTCAAACTCAACTAGGTTACGTTCAAATTCTTCATGTTGTTTTAGTACTTTATCTTCAGGCTTGCCTGTTAATTTACTAACGGCAATAATCGCAATCGTTGCAAAGATAATTCCAGGAACAATCTCATAGACATCAAATAAACCGCCAGTTAATTGCTTCCAAACAACAATCGTTACCCCACCAACAATAATACCAGCAAGAGCACCATTACGGTTCATTCCTTTCCAATAAAGGCTAAGTACAATCGCTGGACCAAATGCTGCACCAAAACCTGCCCATGCGTAAGATACGAGACCAAGAACAGAACTATCAGGATTCATTGCTAATAATAGAGCGATAACAGACAAAGCAACGACAGCGAAACGACCCACATTTACGATCTCTTTGCTTGTTGCGTCTTTCTTCACTAATTGTTTGTAAAGATCTTCAGATAGCGCCGAAGAAGATACAAGTAATTGCGAATCCGCCGTACTCATTATTGCCGCTAAAATAGCAGCTAATAAAATACCAGCAACAACCGGATGGAAAATCGCATTTACTAACAACATAAATACTTTTTCACCATCAATCGCCTCACCTGGCATAGAACCTGTTACATATAGCAAGCCAACAAGACCAACAAGTACGGCGCCAAACATAGATAGAGCAGTCCATACAACGGCAATACGACGCGCTGTCGTTAAATCTTTATTTGTACGGGAAGCTTGGAAACGAGCCAAAATATGTGGTTGCCCAAAGTAACCAAGGCCCCATGCCACTAATGAAATGATTGCAATTGCACTTAGTGGTTTGCCATCCATTCCTGTCCATAAGGTCATTAACTCAGGGTTAATTGCGACAAGCTCTGAACTCAATTGTCCGAAACCACCTTGCATCGCTGCAATAGGTACAATCATCAACGCAGCAGACATTAAAAGACCTTGAACAAGATCGGTCCATGCAACGGCTAAAAATCCACCGAATAAGGTATATGAGACGACACATAATGTTCCAATTACCACAGCCACTTTGTAATCTAAACCAAATACAGTCTCAAATAACTTACCACCAGCAACCAAACCAGAACTCGTATAGAAAAGGAAGAAAAGTAAAATGAATAGAGCTGAAATGGTCTGAATAAGTTTCGATTTGTCATTAAAACGGCGGGACAAAAATTCAGGAAGAGTTAATGAGTCATCCGTTGTCATGCTATAGGTTCTTAAGCGTTTTGCACAAATTAACCAGTTTAGCCATGTACCAACAAGTAAACCACCAGCAAGCCACAACGACTCTAAACCAGCGGCATAAGCATAACCAGGTAAACCAAGCAGTAACCAACCACTCATATCTGACGCACCAGCTGACAATGCTGCCGGCCATGGACCTAATGTTCGTCCACCCAAAAAGTAATCTGATGAGCTACTCGTTCGTTTATATGCGTATACCCCAATCGCTAACATCATTGTCAAGTAAGCGATAAAAGTGCCTGTAATGGCAAAGTTATTTTCAATCATTTTATTTCCTTTGTGTTATTGGCAGTAATTAACGTCACTCTTGCTATGTTGAGCTTTGCTCTATAGTTATGGCGCAAAAATGACGGTGTAATATTCATCCTATTGAATATCAGTGGTTACCACCTCCAAGTTCCAGCAGCGTAGCGTTACCACCTACCGCTGTAACATTAATTGTTCGAGTGCGCTCAGTAATAAAGCGTAGAACAAAATGAGGATCAGTAATTGTCGTTAAACCTTCTTGATCCGTTTCTGCGATCAATTGCGCTAATAATCCATCCCTTTGTGCTAATTGTTGATTCAATTCAATTGCTTTTTGAATATCTCCAACAAAACAGACACCAGCTAATCGCTCATCATTTATGTTTACTGCTTCTCTATCCACTTGCTGAACGGTAGATTCAGGAACATTCACCTCATGCAAACTATTAACAATGACAGAAGCCACTTCAGAGTCTTCACCCGAAAGGGCGACAATAATAGCGTTTCCGGCTACTAATGCTGCAGTTATTTGACCAACCAATGCAACAACCGATGCTTTTTTATCCGATGTGATGTAAAAAACACCTCTTGGAGCGGTATAAAGTTCATTACTTTCACCTGTAGGTCCGGGCATTAACTCAACGTCAGTGATAAGTTGCTGCGCTCGTTGACATTGATATCGAACCATTTTAGCCGCAAGTACACCACAATGCGGATTCTCAGCTAACTGATTTGCCCAAGTAAGTAATTTTTCAACTCGAAGTGATGCTGACTCAGATTGCCACTCAGCCAATCCTTGAGAAAGCACCGAATCAATAATTTGTGTCATTTTAGTCATGGAATTCTCCTTTCTCATTTTGAAGTCGTTGTATTTGCTTTTGTATAACGCATTAGATAACGAGGTCCACCAGCTTTAGGTCCAGTCCCCGATAGCCCTTGCCCACCAAACGGCTGAACACCAACAACAGCACCAACTTGATCACGATTGATATAGCAATTACCCACTTTGATGTTTTTCTCTATTCGTGTGTATGTCACTTCATTACGGCTATGGATCCCCATGGTTAACCCAAATCCGGTCGAATTAATCTCAGAAATGACCTTATCTATATCGCTAGCCTTAAAACGAACAATATGAAGAATCGGACCAAATTGTTCATTTTCTAATTGTTTAATTGATTCAATTTCAAACGCACTTGGTGGAACAAAATCTCCTTTTTCAGACCAATTAGGTAGATCGGCTTGTGCAACCAGTACACCTTCTTTTGTCATTCTTTCAATGTGCGCCATCAATTTATCTTTCGCACGCACATCAATAACTGGCCCAACATCAGTACAGTGTAACTCAGGCAATCCGACACTTAGCTCAGCCATTGCCCCTTTAATAAGGTTGATAATTCTATCGGCAATATCTTGTTGAATAAATAACACTCGTAAAGCTGAACAACGCTGACCGGCAGAGGCAAACGCGGAGCGCATTACATCACGTACCACTTGTTCAGGTAATGCAGTGCTGTCTACTATCATGGCATTTTGGCCACCCGTTTCAGCAATAAAAGGCACAGGAGAAACCCCTTCTCCCTCAATTGAACGGTTCGCTAAGGTGCGATTGATAAGTTGTGCAGTTTCAGTTGAACCAGTAAAAGCAACGCCAGCCACACGATGATCAGAAGTAAGTGGAGCACCGACAGTTTTTCCATCACCCGGTAATAAATGTACCGCTTGCGGGGCTATTCCCGTCTCTAATAACAATTCAATAGCTCGAACTGCAATCAATGACGTTTGTTCTGCTGGCTTAGCTATAACCGTATTACCAGCAACTAATGCTGCCGTTACTTGACCTAAGAAAATGGCAAGAGGGAAATTCCAAGGGCTAATACAAACAAAAACACCTCGCCCTTGACGTTCAATTTGGCGAGAAATATCATCAAAACCGACGATGGTTTCTGCCGTTGTAAAATTCAATTTAGCTTGAACTGCGTAATAACGACAAAAATCCACCGCTTCACGCACTTCATCGATACTATCATGAATCGTTTTTCCTGCTTCTTTATGACATAAAGCGACAAGTTCAGGCATGTTCGTTTCTAACTTATCAGCCAAAGCTTCAAGGTAATCAGCTCGCTCTGCCACTGGCGTTTGCTGCCAAATAGGAAAGTAATCATGAGCAATATCTAACGCGTTGGATACTTGCTCTTGTGAACTCCAGACCAATGAACCAACGTCATTTCCACGATCATAAGGAGAGCTAATAACATGAAGCGCAGAACCATGTTCCTTGATCATGCTTTCGTAATCTCGGATGTTGTTCACGATTGGACCGCCCTGCCAATACGTTTTCATTTGCTCTTTTACTTGATGTTCAAATGGATGGGCTTCACTTTCAACATCTAAGTTAATGCTGTATGAATTTTTACGATCAGAGAAAATATATGGTGGTAGTGGAATTAATTGATTCTCTAATGATGGACACGCTAATAAAGAATCAACAGGATGAACCGTTAAGCTTTCAATTGGACAATTCGCATCAACTAAACGATGAACAAAAGAGCTGTTAGCTCCATTCTCTAATAAACGTCTTACAAGATATGGCAGTAAATCTTTATGGCTGCCTACTGGTGCATAAATACGAACACTGCGATTAAACATATCCATAGCGTGTTCATAAAGTGCATCCCCCATACCATGCAGTCGTTGAAATTCGAATTCATCATGTGTTGCCATAGAGGCAATAGCAGCAACTGTGTGTGCATTATGACTAGCAAACTGTGGGAAAATCTTACCTTTTACATGCTCGCTTAATAAGTAACGAGCGCAAGCTAAATAAGATACGTCAGTGGCCTCTTTACGAGTAAAGACAGGATATCGTGCAAATCCAAACTGTTGAGATAATTTTAATTCCGTATCCCAATATGCACCTTTTACTAACCTAAGTGGAATGAGGTCTCCTTGTTCTTTTGATAACGCCGTTAACCATACCAAAACCGGCAACGCTCGTTTCGAATAAGCTTGAACAACCAGTCCGAACTTTCCCCACCCTTTTACTATGTCGCTACGATATAACTTTTCAAAAAGCTCAAGAGATAACTCTAAACGATCCATTTCTTCTGCATCGATAGTAATACCTACATCCAATTCTCGTGCACGTTCTAATAATTGCAGCACAGATTGGTACATCTCATTCATGACTCGTTCTTTATTTGCAACTTCATAACGAGGGTGCAATGCTGACAATTTGATTGAAACCGTTGGTTCAGGGGAATTGGCAATACTTGCAGCACGGCCAACGCTTTCAATAGCCATGATGTAATCTTTAAAATACTTATGAGCATCCGTTTGCGTTAATGCCGCTTCACCTAGCATATCGAAAGAATAGGTATACCCTTTCTCTCGCATTGATAACCCTTTTTTCTGAGCTTCTTCTATGGTTCGCCCAAGCACAAACTGATGTCCCATTATTTTCATGGCTTGATTCATTGCTTGACGGATCACAGGCTCTGAAAATTTATTAACGAGTCTACTCAAGGCATTAGATGGAGAACCATCAGCTTTGACATCCATGGATACAACTTTACCCGTTAAAAGAAGCCCCCATGTAGAAGCATTAACAAAAGTAGAATCTGAGTTTTTTAAATGAGACTTCCAATCTGCAACACTCAATTTATCTCGAATTAATGCATCTGCTGTTTCAGCATCAGGAATACGCATTAGCGCCTCAGCAAGACACATTAATAATATGCCTTCCTTAGTATCTAAACTGTACTCAAGCAAAAGTGCATCTATCATTTGCACCGCTTTTTTGTCATCACGAACACGCTGTATCAGTATCGCTGCGTGCTTTTCCATCATAACGGCTTCACGGTCTGTTGGTTTAGCTAATGGCAATAGCTGGTGCAGCCATTTGGCTTCATCAACCATGTAGAGAGGAGAAATAGCAGACCATAATGATTCTAACGGTTGCTCAATTATAGATGAGGACAATACTTCTTTCGCTTGAAACATACCTGTTTCCTCTTGTTTATCTGACATGATTAACTATAAAGGCAGAGCCTCATAGTTAAGCTAGTTATTATTAGAGTTTATTGCGAAAGATTCTATTTTCTATTTAGCTAAAATACTTGTCAAAACCTCCGATTTAATTGCCAAATCATCCATGCAGTTACAAAATGAGAACAAAAGCGGTAATTTTTAATTACGAATAAAGTTGGTGTTACGATAATGACTTGGTGAATGCCCTACCTTTTTCATAAAGGCATGGCTAAAAGCACTTTGATTCGCAAAGCCCGTTTGTTGTGCAATTTCTCCAACCGTGAGATTACTTTCTCGCAATAATTGTTTTGCATAATCAATACGCTTTGTAACGATATATTGATGAGGAGTTAAACCAAATTCTTGCTTAAAAATGGCATAAAATTGACTCTCACCTAAAAAAACAGTGCTTGCTAACTGTGCAATTGTGATCTTCGTTCCGAGATGTAGTGTTATAAAATTGTCGATCACATCTGGATTCAAACGTTTTATTTTTTTTGCTGAATTTTCATCAATTAAATGACGCTCAAGTAGGGAAATTATCGTGTTACTGCATGATCTACTTAGTAAATGATCATCAACATTTGATTGAATTTCACAAACCAATAATTGAATTAAGTGTTGAATCTGACTATCAAGTTGATAATAACCCATTTTGCAAAACAATTTTTTAACTCTTGAGGCTAACTCATCATCAGTAAAAACTTGAGGAAAATTAAGGACTAATATTTCAGATTGGTACAAACTCAAAAAGGCATGCTCTTGAGCTGCCGGAATTATGGCGACTTTCCCTGTATAAATAACATTTATTTTATTATTTATTTCGAACTCAGCTTGGCCTTTTAATCCTATAACTAATTGATGGTAGTCATGAGAGTGTAATTCCCTTTCTTGCGGCAACATTATGATTTGAGTTGGTGAAATCCAGTCAATTTCCATCATAAATCCATTCAATTCATCCAATCTAACTTAAGTGCAGTTTAACCAAGATCATAAAAACAATCTATAACAACCCTATCTATGAAAGCATGATCATGATGATTTATCTTACTGACAATGTACTTCCTATTAATAAAAAGTTGGAATTTGAAGATACCAAATAAACAAAACTAATTATTTACAACAAGTTACATATGGATATTAAACTTAAGACTCTGCAGTCTCATTAATTAACTTGATCATGCTTTCAGTCTATTGAAACGATGATCAAGGAAATTCAATTTTTCTAGCTCAATTACATATTATTTTGGTATAAATTTTGCTTATTAGTTAATGTTAAATCTATGAATAACAGATACTCATCTGCATAGATCATTTGCTACATGAAAAGTGAAATATGTAGATCAGTATCAGAATACGTGAACGAAATTTATTTATGTCTAATATTAAAAGCAGAAGAATTATGAATCGTAAAGGACTACCCGCACTAGCTTTAATCTTGTCACCAGCGCTCTTTACGCCAGTTGCGCTTGCCAATACTGAAACACAAATAACAGCTCCAGCTGCTGATTCAGTCGCGTCTATTGATGCGAAGCTTGATCATAAACGCAGTGAAGTTAAACAACTTGAAGGAACTGTTAGAAATGACCAAAATCGACTACGTGATTTACGTAATCAAAGTGATTCTTTAGACAAAAAAGCAGAACAATTAGATGCGAAACGTAAGTTAGCTCAGCGCAACTTAGATGAGCAATACAACCGCATGATTGATGACCCTGATCTTGATATCACTCCTTTCCAAAAACAATACCAAGACTCGTGGAAAGAAGTAAAAGAAAATCAGATTGCTAAGCTTGCTATTCAACAAGATATTCAAGAACAAACTCGTGTTCTAAAAAGCAATAATGCTAAAAAACAACGTGCATTAGACGAACTGGAAATTCTTGGAGAATCACGCCAAGAAGCTCGCGTTCTTCGTTTACAAGAAGAACTAGCAGCACAAGACAGTTTAGATGTTATTCATACCATTACATGTAAAATGTCGATGACCCTTGAAGCATGTGCAAGCCAAGGTAAAACATTGAGCATGCAAAAAGCGGTAAATAACTTCCAACAACAACTCATCAATGGTTTTACTGAAACAGATATCGTAAAACAACACGTTGATAGTGTATCGTTAAATATTCACGTATTAGATAGCGCTATTATTGATAGTGGTTTTAATGGTAGTAACCGTTACACAACTAAGCTTCAAGCTTCTTTACGTGCTCGTCCTAACTCTACTGCTGCTTGTCAACTTCTTGGACTTGAAAACCGTTACTGTATTGAGCAATCAAACTCTTCTTCTTTGAACGATAAAATCAAAAAAGAGAAGAAATGGGTAGGTATTACTATTCGTTCAAATCGTCATGAAGATAACGTAACAGTAAATGGCGTTAATTACGGTAGTACACCAGTAGACGTTATGCTTCCAGCTGGTCAACATCAGATCACTGTTGAGAAGTCAGGTTTCGAACCTTACCGTCGCCAAATGTCATTAACTAAAGACATTACTGTATGGGCTGATCTTAAAGAGCAAGAAAACCGTCCAAAACCAGGTAAAAAGTTTTCTGACCGATTAGGTAACAACCAATTAGCTCCTCAAATGGTAGTTATTGGTTCTGGTAATTTCCACATTGGTAAAAACGCAGCTAACAATGTAACGATTTCTAAAGCTTACTCTATTGGTGCAACACCTGTTACTGTAAATCAATTTAATGCATTTGTTGCTAGTACAGGTTATATCACTGAAGCTGAAAAAGGCGCAGGTTGTAATGCTATCAATGGCGGCGAAACCAAACGTCACCAAAACCAAAACTGGCGTAAACCGGGTTTTGAGCAATCTAAAAACGCTCCTGCAGTTTGTATTTCTAAAAATGATGCTGAAACTTACGCTCAATGGTTAACAAAACAGACAGGCTTTAAGTACGCACTTCCAACAGAAGCACAGTGGGAAATTGCAGCTCGTGCAGGTAGCAAAGATGCATACTGGTGGGGTGACGATATTGGTTCAGGTAATGCAAACACAGGTTGGGGCGGCTCAACGTGGGCTAACAAGTCAACATCTCCTGTAGGCAGCTTTGGCGCAAACCCTTATGGTGTTTACGATACGGCAGGTAACGTATGGGAATGGACAAATGCGAAATCAGGTATCGTTCGTGGTGGCGCATGGAGCTTTGCGCCAACAAAAGCAAAAGCTTATGAATCACTAGAATTGAACCCATCAACCAGTGCTAACTACACAGGTTTCCGAGTGGTTCGCGAGTTATAATTTTACTCTGTCCATAAGCAACAAAGCCGCTGAATAGTCATGTTCAGCGGCTTTTTTATTAACAGATAAGTCGTATTAACTTAGAATAAATCTTCTCATACACCATTGTATGCATATGATTATTAATGTTTATTGTGCAAATAAACTCACAGTCATCATATCTTGGTAAATTCCAGCCATTGCATTGGGTGATGCTTGATTTTCAATGTGAATACGTAATACCTCTCCCTTCTCTTTAGAAAAAGAGCGTACTTCATATTCTATCGGTGCACTTAATTTACGCTTCTGCCCATTAACCGTTACAAAATAAGGGATCCTTTTATTAGATGAATCTAAATTCACTAAATCTCCCTTATTTTCAGAAATCAACTTTACACGCACATTCGTGTTACTTTGAACCATGAAATCAATGGTCCTGTGATTACTTTTTGTTAAGTTACCCATATCTAATCGGATCGTACTCCCTGAATAACTTAACCAACGCCCACTATAGCTATTAATTTTTGCATTAACATAAGGTTTTGCCCTGTACTTAAAAGAAGCAATTCGTTCTGACTTAACGCCCATCGTATCTCTTAAATAAAACATCATTTCACTGCTATAAAGGCCGGGCAACAGTTGTTTCCCTTTTGCTATATATAGCCAAAATTTCACTCGATTTTTACCTAAAATAGGCAATTGATAATTCCCTTTGCCATTTTTTATTAACGGTTGTCTATCTGAATTAAATAAAGATGAAATTACGTCACTCTGTGGGCCTTTGATGATTCGGTCACTACTTCGCCCTAATGGTTCTATTTCAATAGCCTTTGCACAACGTCGGAATGCATGACCTAATTCAATATAAGCAGGAAACCACAATCCACCACGATCCCTGAAAGAGCGTTCAACAGGCGTAGTTGATATGACAACCTTCCACTCACCTTGACATGACTCATCAGGTTCACTTGCATAGACAGGGAAGCCAATTACGATGAACAACAAATAAAAAGCACTACACAATAACCAATTTATATTATTTTTATTTATCATTGTTACATCCCCCTTCACAGGTTATATAGATAACACCTAAATCAACTAAACTAGTCTCTTGCTTGATAATCTGAATAAGTACATCAGGCATATCCATACCATCTGGAGTCAGTGTGTATTTTCCTGACGTTAGTCCTTGAACAAAAAAACGACCTTGTTTATTGGTAAAAAATCGAACGCTTTTGTGATCATTTTTTATTGTTCCTTGGTAATAATCCAAAGGGCTTTCATCATTAAATAACAAGACACCTTTCGCGGTATAAGATGCATCTGAACCAATTTGCATGAAGTGTCCAGTGGCGATTCCGGGTGTAAATGATATTTGTCCTTCCCCCCAGTCATACCCTATCGGAGCATCAATAACGTTATAATCAACATGATTAGTTGCATAAGGTTGAGATAACGAAAACATACCATTAATTAAAGACGTCGCTTGTGCAGTTGCTACACCATCTTGTGTCACATCTAAATCAGCAGTGCTATTTGGTAATGTTGGATGTAAAGAAGCAATCACAAATGGCCCTGACGGAACCCGTCCCCAACCAATTTGATTATCAACAATACCTATTGCTGTAGAAGCTCTAAGTGATGCTTGATAGTTTTCATATCCTGTAGCTTGCATTTCATGTCTTGATATCTCACTTTCAACTCGAAAACGATTTGCCGTATAACTCGCAACTGCTTTTTGATTTACTTGATAATCATCCTTTTCCGCTTCAATTCGATAACCCGCATCCCCAACTCGTTCAAGTCCTTCATTATTTAAATATATTCTTGAACGCTGACTTTCACTGTTATAAGAAACACCCATCCGGTGGTCGTCATCTTTAGAATACCAACTCCAATCTAGCGTAAACAATATTCTAGAATCAGGTTCTGTATAACGTTCAGACTCTTCATATTCCATCCCAACTCCAACAGCTAAGTTACGTTTTCTCCAATTCAGGAGTGTCGTAGCTGTTATTTCTTTATCAGCTATTGGATAGGTTGTGAGTCTTCCTGATAACGTTAAATCAAACTCAGAAGTGATCTGCCAAAAGTAATTACCTAAATATCGCAAATATTCATTTTCATATTCGCTTTCTAGCCACGGCTGACTAACAAATTGTTTAGAATGTTCAATAGCAAGCCGTAAATTTGGCGATTGGCTATCACCTCTTCCGATGACACTATGCTCGTAATCCAGTGAGGTTATTTTTCCTTTATCATGCAGCTCTCCATCACTTATAGAAAAACGCCCTGTTAAATTACCAAAATCAGAGCTAAGCGTAGCTATGCCACCAATAACTTGCCCATCGGTTGTGTGTAGTCCATTAACCCCCAAAGTTAACCAATTTAGAACTCCATACTCAACAAATCCGGTACTTACAACAACATCACTATAATCAATACCGTCGTCGTTATAATTTAATGGTTTACCACTTGAAAAAGCGTAATCAAACAACCCTTCGTCTAGTAACTTACTATTATAAAATTGTGTGAATTTAAGCGTTTCTTGCCTTCCTGATAAATAACTCACCTCAACCGTAATATCATTCGCTCCATTTCCTAGCATTAGGTTTTGCAAATTATATCGCCCTGGCTCTAGCCTTCCGCCAGATATACGCTCACCATTGACATAAACATCGACCTCAGCTGATTCGAGTAATACTAATTGTTGGCTACTTTCAGGACTAATATCTCTATTGGGCTGTAAATCAGCATAACGACTTTCAATTGAAATCCCCCCCAATGCGATATTAGTAATATGCCCAGACTCACCACTACTAATATCTCCAACAGATATTCGTAAAGGCATATTAGGTTCATCATAAAAAGCTTTCCATTCACCTCGCTGAAATCGAGTTTCTTCTTGATCGCTATAAATATAATTAGCCAAAAGAGCATTCACCCCTTTTGCACCACCAATATTCAATTGAGATAGCCAATCAACAGATGTTGACCATGATTCAGTGTTTTTATCCCAATTCATGTCATAACGAGTATTTATGCTATTAAGCCACGCAAAATTTCCACTTTCAGTTGGAATAAATAGTGGGTATCCGTTGGAAAGGTTTATGTCTTGCTCTGCTAATAATTCAGACGACACAGTGACCAAGATAACTAAATTTTCAGGATCTAACTCAATACCTAGACCATTTTCAGCTAATAATTTCGGTTCAATATAAGCATTTAAGGAAGTGTTTTTCTTTTCTATATTATGCCACCACTCAGGGCTTATCCTCGCTCCAAGTATGGCTTTCAAGTCTTCTTTTCCAATACCTGTTAATGACATACCATCAACCTCAACAGGTACTTCTCCTATTTCTTTATCACTATAAATAATCGGTAGCGTTAAATTAAATGCCGCAAAAGCAGGTACTGTTATCCACAAGGAAATACAGCATAGGACAATCCATCGCCACATTATTTATCTTCTTATCATTTCATATTGACTTAAATTATTGAGTCAAGTCACTCACCAGCAAACTAGCACTTTGCCCTGGAACTAAATATTGAAGAGAAATAAAAGGTTCAATATCAGACCATTTCCATGTGTATTTCTTATCGTCTAAACTGACATTCCAGGTCTGTTTACTTACATCTACGACACTGCTACCTACATTATCAATCATCAGAACTGATTGATTATTTTCATTTGTCGATAATTGACTTTTTACGGTTTCATTAACTTTATTTGGTGAAACAAAAACAAGCCCACCAATTCGGAACAGCATTTGAATACTATCGCTACCCATTTCATCTTTTAATGGCAACTGACTTACAATAAGGCGATAAGATTCTGCAATTTCTTTTGGTGAACCAATATATTGTACTTTTATTGTCTGTGAAGCGCCGGGAGCAATAAGTGCTTGTAGAGGGAAAACAAAAATATCTGCACTCTCAATCAAAACTTCCGATTCTTCTCCTGTTACTTGTCTTTTTCTTACTTCAATTTCAACGGGAAGAGGTTGTAGTGAGGCATTTGTAATTTTAAAGAAACCTGAACTGTCTTTACCATGGTCACTAAAAAAGTTAACCATCGGAAAAAGCTCAAATGCACTAAGATGAAATGGAAAAATAAGAGTTAATAAGAATACATATATTTGTTTTTTCATATAAACCTCAATGGGGGGATATTATCCCCCCAAAAACTACTCTGGTTATCATTACATATGGAATAAGCTTACATACATAGAACCTGCATATTCACCATGACGCGCACCAACTTGTGGTAATGATTTAATTTTTAAAACATGTTTAGCTGACATTGATTTATCAAGGCTATTGCTAATATCAATTTCTTTATAAATACGAGTAACGTTTGTTGAGCCATCGTTTACGACTTTTTCCCCTTTAAACTTATACTGCATAGGGATCACATCCCCATTACCATTTTTAAACTGGAAACCGTCAATAAGTAGGTTTGCTTTACTACCATACGAGTTACACCACGCTTTAAATGCGAACTTCTTCGTATCCGATTCTTTCGCTAAATCAAACGTGATAGTTTCTAAATTTTTGTTTGCAACCATTTCACAACGCTTAGGAACTTCACCTTTAAATTTCACATGAAAATCTGCACGCCCTTCATCACTACCAACAACCCAATCAGATGCAGTTGCACCTGTAGAACATAATAAAGCTAAAACAGCTCCACCAATTAAACCTTTCATTAGTCTTCTCCTTTCCTTAGTTGACTATTTTATATACATCAACTTGACTGTACCGCTATAAATATAGAGATAAAGGAGAAATAGGGTATAGGCCATATGTCTAGAGTTATCACTTAAAAGGGGGATTATTGGCCTAACTCATCCTATACTGTTGGTGTTATTACTTTCTTTTCATTATCAACGAGTAAAGAGAAAAGTTGCCTACGTCCATTTTTTCCCGTTTTTAATAAAATACTCGAAACATGACATTTAATCGTGCTTGGACTGACATTCATTTGCATTGCAATTTCCTTATTACTGCTTCCTTGTAATAAATATAGAAAAACCTGCTGCTCCCTAACCGTAAGTGCATACTTTACCGCTAATATATTAATCGAGTGATTTGATTGATGACCAATATGAGTGGCTTGTTTAAGCGACAATGACATTGCCTCTCGACTAAACCATAACTGCCCAGAAATAACGGTCCTTATCGCTTTGGGTAGCATTTCTATCGTATACGCTTTATCAATTAGGCCAGAGAAGCCCAACGCAATAAAACCAGCACTACTCTCTGTATCACACTGCTTTGCATTTACAATAACCCACTCCCCGCCACGTTCACCTGGAGACACTAAATTTAATGATGGATTACCCAAACTTTCTTTATCATAAATGACGATTGTTCCCGGTCTTATATTCCACAAATTAGATAATGAAGTTAAGTGTTGGAAATTATAGCTAACAAAGATCGTAGATAGCCCTCCGATAAGGATATCAGCCCATTCATTATTTGTTGATACAATATATATTTCGCTGTATTTATTCATTTCAACTCATACTGTCTATAGGTTAAAAGTATTAAGATCCCTCACTGCAATAGTTTATATATTCAGTGCAAATAACATATAACAGAGTAATAAATCACTCTAATGCAGTTATCACAGTTATTAATAAAACAGTATTTAAATCTATTTTTTGAGATGCTCTTCGAATATGTATTAATTTGTCGTACCTGCTTAAGGCATATGGCTAAAGCAAACAAGGTGGGGTTTATATCTGCTTCTATTCTGTGTGGTCAAACCTGATGTTTAACTTCTGGGGTTACATCTCTTGTTCGTGTAAATCGCTATTTTAATAGTTACATTCCCAATATTGTGCATATTTAATAGTTTAGAAATAATGTAAATCCTGAGATACTTTATCCATGACTCATTAGCCAATAGAAAATATGCAAGAATCCTTAGATATCAGTTGGTCGTTAATGGGGCTGTTTAGCCTTACATTAATCATTCCGTTTTCAATTAATCGCATTTACCAATTAGATCTCGCTAAAGACATGGCTATCAGTGTGATTAGAATGATCACACAACTGGCTTTTATTGGTCTGTATCTTGAATTTGTCTTTCAATTAAATAATCCATTGTTAAATGCACTATGGATTATATTAATGATTGCTATCGGCTCTAGCTCTATCATTTCTAAAGCCAAACTACCAAAAAGACGCCTGCTGTTTCCCGTAGCTACTGGTTTATTTATTGGACTTTCACCATTGGTCATTTTACTTAGTTCGGTAATCATTCAACCAACCCCACTTTATAGCGCTCAATATGTGATCCCTCTAGCTGGTATGTTATTAGGCAATAGTTTGAGTGGAAATATCGTTGCTTTGCAAAACTTATTCACTGCATTTAAAGAACGAGAGAGTGAGTATCATGCCGCTATCGCTCTTGGCGCATCTCCGCACTATGCAACCCTTCCTTTTGTTCGTGCGGCAATGCAAAAAGCCTTTGCTCCTATTATGGCATCAATGGCTACAACAGGCTTAGTTACCCTTCCTGGCATGATGACAGGTCAAATCTTAGGAGGGGTTAACCCTATGGTTGCTATAAAATATCAACTGCTTATTTTAATCGCTATTTTTGTTATGCTGACCATATCTGTCACTATCACATTACAACTGACCCTCAAGAACAATATTTCAAAAGAAGGGAAAGTATTAGTGCGTTTTCTTAATTAACGATCCAATAAAAAGAAATAAAGGAGCCTTCTTACATGGAATACTCAACACTTGGTAGCAGTAATCTCTCAGTTTCTCGTATCTGTTTAGGTAGCATGACTTGGGGAAAGCAAAATACTCAAGAAGACGCCAATCAACAAATTGATTATGCGCTAAGCCAAGGCATTAACTTTATCGATACCGCTGAAATGTATGCGGTACCGCCATCACCTGATACCTACGGTAAAACAGAAACCATCATTGGTAATTGGCTAGCAGCGAATCCTGAACGACGTAAAGAAATCATCTTAGCCTCTAAAATTGCAGGTCCAGGTTTACCTTGGGTTCGTAATGCTGGTCCAATTACTGGTGAAGCTGTTATTGCGGCGGTAGATGCCTCACTTGCACGATTACAAACGGATTATATTGACCTCTACCAACTGCATTGGCCAAACCGTACTTCCCCACATTTTGGTAAGCACTTTCCAAATCAATTCAAATTCAGTGAATTCGATGCAAAAAAAGAAGAAGCCGAAATGCTAGAGATCTTACAAGCACTGGATGCTTGTGTGAAAGCAGGAAAAATCCATCATATAGGATTATCAGACGATACTCCGTGGGGCATTAATACCTATCTAAAATTAAGTGAAAAATACGATTTACCAAGAATGGTTTCAATTCAAAACGAATTCAGTTTATTGCATGCAAAAGACTGGCCTTATCTCATTGAAAACTGTATTCATGAAAATGTGGCTTACCTACCTTGGTCACCACTGGCTGGCGGCATGTTAAGTGGTAAATATTTAGATGGAAAAATGCCAGAAGGCAGTCGTTGGACCTTCTCACAACGTAATGGTATTTTCCGAGATACACCTGCGGCAAATGAAGCGGTACGCGCCTATATGAATGTTGCCGAGAAACACGGTTATACACCTTGCCAGTTAGCATTAGCTTGGTGTGATCAAGTGGACGGTGTCACATCCACTATTATTGGTGCAACCTCTCTAGAGCAATTAAAAGAAGATATTGAGGCGTTCTCAAAACCATTAAGTGACGAAGCTATTTCAGATATTAATGCAGTATTTAGAGAATACCCAATGCCGTTTTAATACAAATATAGCTAATTGAATTCTCACTACATAGAAAAATGGCGCACCTTATCTTGATGCGCCATTTTATTCTTTTAATCTCTGAGTAAGAGTTTACTTAGCTTCTAACGATAATAATACGCTGCTGGTGTCTTGCTCAATGTCAAAGCGACTATCCAGTAAGAACACACGATCGGCATCAACTTTTACCACATCCACCAAATACGCTTTTACTGCTTGAGCTCGCTGTTGAGCTAATTGCCCAAGTTCGCCTTCATTTATTTTTTGCTTATTTAAAACCAAATTATATAAAGCAATATGCCAACGTTTATTTAACTCTTCATCCGTTAACTCTATATCTTTTGCTTCTTCTTCGTCTTCAATTCGATCTTTTACTTCAGTGGCTTTTTCACCGTACTCCGCTTTATATATACTTTGCAAAGCGTCTGATAATGGACCCGAAGTTGGCATTGAACTCGCTGTTAAGTTTTGAGGTAATTCATTTTCTGGGATTTTAGCCGCTTCCACTAACAATTGATTAAAATGTTCTAACTCAAGCGCCTTACTGTCTTCTTGCGCATTCACAGCGCCATCAACAGTTAATTTTAGTTTAGGACGAGTTTCTAATGCTTTACCTAACGTCTGTAGTTTCTCTTGCTCTTCTATTGTTAACTCATCAGTACCAAATTGAAAGGCAATGACATTTAATTCTTCATCAGAGCCAGCAAGACCTGCGATAAATGAAAATGGTGCAGTAACCGCTTTAGTGATGATATTTGAAATCGTACTCCAAATAACAGCACCTAAGCTAAATTCCGGATCATTCACATCACCAGATACTTCAACACCAAGGTCAATCACTCCATCATTATCTTGCAATAAAGCAATCGCCAGCTCTAATGGTAATGAGGTTGCTAAATCACTGTCACTGGCTTTACCTAATTTCAGTTGATCGATAATCACATGGTTATCACCTTTTAGCTGATTATTTTCTAACTGGTAATTAAGCGCTAATGTTAATTGCCCTTTATCGATATAGTGACCTGCATATGTGCCTGAATATGGATTTACCGTCGTCAACTCTACACTCTTAAATACCACATCTAAATCTAAATACGGCTGCTTCAGTAATGGGTTGATTTCCCCCTTCACTTTTACTGGTGCGTATTTTTCAATGTTACCGCTAATATCAACCGTCGCCTTTGTTCCTGGAATACTCGATACATGGCCAATGTTGCCTTTTAATTGTTCGATACCAGAAGAGAAATTCGGCGTCAGTGAGTTATCAGCAAAGAAAGCCGAACCATTATTAAACGCTATCTTTCTAACGCTTAATGCAAACGGCTTCTGACCTTTTTTCTTCGTTGTAGATTTTGATTTTTTGGCTTTAGGTTGAGCAACAATCAAATCACCGATATTGGTGGAACGATCTTTGTTAATCACCACTCGAGCATAAGGCTGACTAACACTTAGTGTATCAATAGCTAACTTAGACTTCTGTAAATCAAAATCAAATTTGTTCACCGCTAATGAGCGCCATTTTACAAACGGTTTTCTCAGCTTATTATCACGAATAGAAAGATGATTAACCTGCACCCCACCTTTCACGATAACCTTGCCTTCTGCATTAGCATTTAACTTAGCTAGTGTATTCACTTCACCTTTAGTGAGCGTAGCATTTACTGCTGTTGCTAAATAAGGCTGAAACTGAGCAAGTTTTAATGATTTAACATCAATATCAGCCATTACGGCTTGTTGTTTAGCATCAGCCTGGCCTTTAACGCTTATATCCCCTTTGCTATTAACTGAAGCAAAGAAATCAAAATCAATAGGCTTAGATAAATCACTGACAATTTGACTCGTCGTTAAATTAATAGGAGAAATCTGCCACAGGTTGGCTTTTTTAGTAATAACCTTTTCTTCTACATTTAGCTGGTAATCTTTAATTTCTATACCATCAAGCGTTATCAACCATGACGGAGAAACTTCTGTAGATTTTGGCTCTGTTTCTACTGAATCATCTTTATGTTCTTTTGGTGCTTCAGCAATAAACTTAGATGTGAATAAATTAACAAGGTCTGCGCCCTTATCATCCACTTTTGCTGAAACCTGTAAGCCTTGTGAAGTAACAGATGCAATCGTAACAGTTTGCTTTTCTACATTCGTTGCAATGCCATTTACAGAGAAACTAGGCAGTGAAACAATGGATTTATCTTCTGCATTAAAATTTAAGTGATTAACAGAGAAGACGCCTTCATCAGTAGTGATGCTCATCGTATCGTCACTTTCAGTATCACCGATGGTTTGAGCCACATGATAGTTGGATGAAAAATTCACATTCCCTGAGGTTAATTTGGCAATAATGTCTTTTTCAATAAAGCCCCATAAGCGTGGTAATTCAATCTTCTGAACATGAATATCACCGACCACTTCTAACGGTTTTAGTTGCACTTGACCTTTGAACTCTACCTTGCCCGAATCTGCATCTGTAATTTGTAGACGATACTCATTCTTATACTCAGCATTCGTTAATACGCTTTGTGTAGAAAATGAACCCAACGTGAAGTTGATATCTGGATAGATTAACTCTGTTTCAGTGACACCATCAAAAAATCTGACATGACCTTGAGCTAGTCTTGTTTGTTTAATCAAAACAGGAAATAACGCTTTATGACGATCAATTGGCTCTTCTATTGATGGTTCTACTTTTTCTTCTGAAGCCAAATTACGTGCAACAGCACTTAAAATATCATTGAAATTAAATACCAATTGTTCGGTATCATTTAAACGTTCAATATCAACATAAGGTTTATCTAATGCAATATATTCAACTGAAATTGCTGCATTAAAAATCGACTCCCAAAAGTTAACTTTTACGCCAGCATTCTCAAAGCGCATAAAGGAAGTTGAAGATTCAGCGTCCTGAATGGAAAACTGATGAAGATCTAATTGAAGAGTAAAAGGATTAAACGTCACGTCAGCTAACGTCACAGGACGTTCTATAAGTTTAGAAAGCTGTTCAGGGATCTGCTGCTTAGCAATATATGGTACCAGTAAGCCAAACAATGCAGCATATAAAAGATAAGCACTTAATGCATACGTACTCCAGCGAATACGGCGAGGAAAAGAACGAAACTTTTCAACTACAGCTTTAAATTTGTTCGACATTTTTACCTACTACTCCTACGTCTATAGCAGTCTCATGACGTATTAAGCATTCTTAATATAATCATTAACGATTCAAAATCAGTAATTATTACTTTTATCTATAGACAGAACAAAAAACATCAAAATTCTATCTATACAATATGCTTATGTCTAGCAATCTCCTTTGATTGGCTCGCAAAATCATAAGATATTTAATTTGGAATGAAAATCACACTCAAATACGTTTATTAATCTGAACTCTAGAACAACTAGAATAAGAGAAAATTTCGTGGCATAGTCACTTTAAATACAGCAAGTTACCTTCTTAATAAGGACTGTTTACATGAAAAAAAACCGCCTTCTTACTGCTTTAGCATTATTTTTTTGCTCTGCCCCAAGTTTTGCCAATATATCTAATTTAACGGCAGCGCAATGCCAAGCAATGATTGGTAAAGGCGTTATGTCAACTAAAGCACCCGTTCAATGTGACCGTTTACGTAATGTCACCTTTAAGCATTACACGTTTAATGGGAAAACAGCGACAGGTAAACTTGTTGTCTTAGATGCAGTGGCACCTCACGTTGAACGTATTTTTGATGACCTGTATCAGCAAGGCTTCCCAATAGCTCAAGCTAAACCTATTGAGTATTACGCTGGCAATGATGTTAAATCCATGGATGCTAATAACACCTCAGCATTTAACTACCGACCGATTGCAGGTAAATCTTCCCTCTCTTTACACGCTTATGGCGTTGCTATTGATATTAACCCGTTACAGAATCCGTTTGTTGAATTTACTTCATGGGGAACCGCGACATTCAAACCATTAAAAGGTCATGAATATTCAAACCGAATGCTGCAACGTTTAGGTAAGGAAGATAGAAAGGGATTTGCAGAGGAAGTGATTAATATTTTTGCTCAAAATGGATTCATTTATTGGGGCGGATATTGGGATACACCCATTGATTTTCAGCACTTTCAAACCAGTCGTGATATGGCGTATTTAATGACTGCAATGCCAACAAAAGAGGCGTCCGTATTTTTTAATCATTATGTTGATTGGGTTCAGTCATGCCAACAAAATTACGGTTCTAAGCAGATGAATAAATTCAAAGATTACACTTCATATTTGCAAACAGAATTAAAAACAACAACGTCTTTAAACCGTTTGTATAAAGTTAACCCTAGTTCGGTTATGCAAGCAATAAACAAGAAAGTCCAAGTATCAAAATCTCAATGTTTTAAATAAAAATCCTGAACCTGAAAAGCATAAACCCGTTGAACTCTCATTCAACGGGTTTATTTTTACTCAGCTTATAACGCTTATTTGTTTAAACGATTCGCAGTCCAAACATACAGAAGCTCTAAAGCAATCGTTGCACCAGCCAATGCCGTGATATCACTTTGGTCATATGCAGGTGATACTTCTACCACATCCATACCAACCATGTTGATACCTTGCAAACCACGGATGATTTTTAAGATCTTATCTGAATTTAAACCGCCACATACTGGTGTACCTGTACCCGGAGCAAACGCAGGATCAAGACAGTCAATATCAAACGTTAGGTATACTGGTTTGTCACCAACAATGCCTTTTACTTGCTCGATAATGGCATCAACACTCATGTCATTCGCTTGCATTGCGTTAATCACATTAAATCCGTGATCTTTTTGGTCATACTCAGTACGAATACCGATCTGAACAGAATGCTCCGGTGAAATAAGACCTTCGTTTGGTGCATGATAGAACATAGTACCGTGATCATAACGACTACCATGACTATAAGTATCAGTGTGAGCATCAAAATGAATTAATGCCATTTCACCGTATTTTTTACCATAAGCACGCAGCAAAGGCAGAGTAATAAAGTGATCACCACCTAAACCTAATAGGGTTTTACCGCTATTTAGAATCGCATCAGCAGCAGCTTCGAGGCGTACTGTTAAATCTTCTGCATCGCCAGTGTCAAAAACAAGGTCACCTGAATCAATCACTT
Organism: Aliivibrio sp. S10_S31; assembly: GCF_014694495.1. Taxonomy (NCBI): domain Bacteria; kingdom Pseudomonadati; phylum Pseudomonadota; class Gammaproteobacteria; order Vibrionales; family Vibrionaceae; genus Aliivibrio; species Aliivibrio sp. S10_S31. The sequence continues at coordinate 145,700 of NZ_JAAUWR010000007.1, forward strand.
TTGTATGATCAAATACATTGAAATCCCATGGGAATTTTTTACCTTCCCACGCTAGATTTACTGATGCACGACGGATCGCATCAGGACCTAAACGCGCACCAGGGCGACCTGAGGTTGCCATATCTAATGGTGCACCTAACACTACGATATCTGCATCGTTATCAATTGGGTTTTGTACCAATGGGCGACGCATAAATGTCATTGCATTTGAGTACAATGAATAATCTTTTTTGGTGAATAAATCGTTCATTAAAAATCTTCCAAATAGGTGTAACCCATTAAGCCTTGCTCTAACTCTTCAAGCACGCTTTGTTGTTCTTCTTCTGCAACCTTCGCTGTTACCATGTCTTTGTAGTTTTGACGGATCAAATCCACATCGATATGTACATAACGCATCATATCTTCAACGGTATCGCCTTCATTAATGTAATCAATATTTGCTTCGCCATTTTCATCAACATTAACAACAACGCTGTGAGTATCACCAAATAGGTTATGCATATCACCTAAGATTTCTTGGTATGCGCCCACTAAGAAGAAGCCCATTAAATAAGGCTCATCAGGGTTCCAAGCAGGTACTGGTAACGTTGTTTCAATACCTTGACCATCAACATATTGATCAATCGTACCATCTGAGTCACACGTAATATCCAATACAACAGCACGATGCTCATCCGCATTATCAAGACCGCTTAGTGGTAACACAGGGAACACCTGATCAATACCCCACGCGTCTGGTAATGATTGGAACAGAGAGAAATTCACAAAGAACTTATCCGCTAAACGCTCACTTAACTCATCCAAGATTGGACGGTGGTAGCGGTTCTTGGTACTCATTTTTACGCTTAACTCATAGTTAATACGTAATGAAACTTGCTCTGCCCATGCTCGATGCTGAAGGTTAATCATACCTGTCGCAAACTGATTATGAGCCTCTGCTACGTCACATTGAGTATCGTTATAAATTTCAATTAGCGCACGATCATCGCTGCCGTTTTCTAACTGTTCTAAGTTACGCCACATATTGTGTAATAACAATGGATCATCCGCACGAGGCGCTTCAATGGCTTCAGGCGTATAACTTTCTGTACCAATAACATTAGTAATTAACACCGCGTGATGCGCCGTTAACGAACGACCAGATTCAGAGATGATCACTGGCATTGGTTGTGAGTAAAGCTGACAAATATCGCCAATCGTCATTACGATATTACGCGCGTATTCAGCCAAACCGTAGTTCATTGAGTTTGATGATTGACTGCGAGTTCCATCGTAATCTACCGCTAAACCACCACCCACATCGAGGTATTTTAGTTTTGCGCCAATATCACGTAATTCACAATAAAAACGAGCTGCTTCACTCACCCCATTACGGACATCACGAATGTTTGCCATTTGTGAGCCTAAATGGAAATGCACAAGCTCTAAAATATCTAATTGGTCTTCTGCTTTTAGGCGGTTAATTACCGTCAATACTTGAGAAGCAGATAAACCAAATTTCGATTTTTCGCCACCACTTGCTTGCCATTTACCCGCACCTTGAGAAGCAAGACGAATACGCAAGCCAAGACGTGGTTTAACACCTAATGCTTTTGCTTCAGACAGAACTAAATCTAATTCTGATAATTTTTCTAGAACGATAAAAACACTGTGACCAAGTTTCTCACCAATCAGTGCTAAGCGAACATACTCACGGTCTTTATAACCATTACATACGATAACTGAACTCGCTTTTTGAGCTAGCGCTAATACGGCCAATAGTTCAGGTTTACTGCCTGCTTCTAAGCCTAATTGCTTCTGCTCTAATTGCGCCTGACTTGCAAGAATTTCATCAACCACTTCTTTTTGTTGGTTTACTTTAATTGGGTAAACAAGAAGGTAGTGGTTTTCATATTGGTATTCATCAATCGCTTGGTTAAATGCATTACAAATATTATGCACACGCTGATGAACGATTTGGGGAAAACGAACCAAAGCAGGCAATCCAATATTTCGCTGCTCTAATTGATTCACAATATGACTTAGTGGAACTTGGTGACTCGCGTCAGTGCGTGGTGAAACATAAACCTCACCATTGTCATCAATACCATAAAAACCTTGGCTCCAGTGCTTTACATTATACTCAGCACGGATACGTTCCAAATTAACCGAATGTTCCAAATCTAGACCTCACACAATAGGGCCATCAAAAGAAAATACTTCGTTGGAATATCGAAGCATAACCTAACAATCCTTGTAACCTAACAAGTTGTCGACGGCATTAACTAACATTCTTTAAACGTAGTCCAATAATGAATATTTATCGTAAGAATCGAAAAAATTTGTCGTTATTTTGGTTCAAAATTGAGAGATAAAACTGTAACGCTTTTTGTCATTATCCTTGTTTATCTGATACGAAGCAGTAAAATCTCATTCAACATTTGCTGTAATTAATATGTTCTTATGCCAAAACTGAATCTGCATCGCCGTGACTATGTTTCAATCTTAGGGGGCGATATCTCTGCAGATAAATTAGAGCAATCGCTCAACCCTCATTTTGAAAAACCACACAATAAAATCACTCCAAGCCCTTATCTAACAGAAAAGAATCTTACTCGTCGCTGGGATAAACTTGCAAGACCTGAACTCCAATCAGAACTTCTCGATCCACACACCCTAAATCAAATGCATGTGTACGAGAAAAACATCGAGCATTTTATTGGCACGGTGAAACTGCCTGTTGGTCTTGCTGGCCCATTACGTGTGAATGGATTATTTGCCAATGATGATTACTTAGTGCCTCTTGCCACCACAGAAGCCGCCTTAGTCGCCTCTTATAACCGTGGAGCACAGCTATTGACGGCAAGTGGCGGCGCAAGTGCCATGCTGTTAAACGAAGGGGTGACTCGTACGCCTGCATTTGCTTTTTTTGGTTTAGCCGAAGCAGGACAGTTTGTGGCATGGGCAGTGACTCAATACGACACATTCAAACAACTAGCAGAGTCCACCACCTCTCATGGGAAACTCAGCGACATTAATATCAGTATTGAAGGCAATCATGTTTATTTGGTATTCGAGTTTTTAACTGGTGATGCTTCAGGACAAAACATGGTAACTATTGCGACCAATGCTGTGTTTAACTACATCATGGAAAACTCCCCTATCACGCCTGAAAATGCCTATTTAGATGGCAATTTATCAGGAGATAAAAAAGCAAGCAGCCAAACCTTGCGCAGTGTTCGCGGCAAAAAAGTCACTGCCGAAGCACACATTCCTGCGGAGTTAGTGAAAAAGTACTTACACACGACCCCTGAAAAAATGATGCAGTTTACTCAAATGAGTACAGTTGGTGCGACGCTCAGCGGAACTATAGGTATTAATGCACATTATGCTAACGCCCTAGCTGCTCTTTATATCGCTTGTGGGCAAGATGCGGCGTGTGTGGCTGAATCAGCCATTGGGATGACTCGCATTGAAGTCGATAGAAATGGTGACTTATACGCAAGTGTCACTCTGCCTAACCTTATGCTTGGTACAGTTGGCGGTGGTACCGGATTACCAAGTCAAAAAGCGTGCTTAGAATTAATGGGATTACATGGTGCTGGTAAATCTCAAGCACTGGCTGAAGTATGCGCAGCTTTATGCTTAGCTGGAGAGCTATCCATCGTAGGGGCATTCTGTGCGGGGCACTTCTCTCGAGCACATCATAAATTAGCTCGTTAATTAAAATGATGTCAGGTTTCCATATAAAAAATGGCACTTAATATGAGTGCCATTTCTTTTATTTGTTATATATCGTTTTATTATTTCTGCTCAACAAAGATAAGTTCATTTGTTTTAAAACCAAGTGATTGAGCAGTTGATACAAAACGTTCAATCACTTCTTGGTCCACTTTTTTAGTTCGAGAGAGTAGCCATAAATAATCGAGGTCAGGACCTGAAACAAAAGCATATTGATAATTTTCTTTATCTAACTCAAAAACAACATAAGAACCATAGAAAGGACCAAAGAAAGAAACTTTTAAATACCCCTCATCACTTCCATCAACAAATTTTGCTTTACCTAAAGCCTCACTCCATTGTTGATCTTGATCTGAAAAACCACGATTAATAACCTTTACACTGCCATCCTCATTAATTGAGTATTCTGCACTTACTTGACTCAAACCATCTTCGAAAGAATGATCCAAACGAGCTATCTCATACCAAGTACCAAGATAGCGATTCAACTCAAAGCCTGTAACGGGTTCTACGCCTTTTGGCATTCCCAAACATCCATTGAGCATCATCAAAATAACAGCCCCAAAACCCACTTTACTTATACTTTTAAACATCATTGTCTCCATTACTCTTATCTTTTTGTTATTACGATACTTTTCAACAAAAAGATCATCCCATAGTTAAATATGACTGCGCCTTTATTTATTACGGTTTGGAATATTCATTATTCCTAAATGGTATTTATTTTTATTTATCATAAAACCAAAAATAAATTTGTGACTAATCGCATTTTTATTATACGCATGAGTACTTTTCATGCCATTTTGATAATTAATATAAGAGCACTTTATGAAACCCTTTTTTAGCTACTCTTTAACTGCCTCTGCTGTTTTGCTCAGTTTTAATGCCTTTTCTAGCGGATTATTTCTTCAGGAAGCAACCGTTGCGAATGCTGGTACAACAGGCGCAGGAGACGGCGTTTACACTGAATCTGCGGCTGCAATGTGGACAAACCCTGCCACCATGTCCTACATGGGAGAAAGTAAAACAACCATCAATGCCATGGCGTTTGATTTAGAAATGAAATTTAATGATAACAATGGTTCAGAAGATGGCAGAGCACATTCAATTTTACCTTCAGCCGGCGCTTTTCATACTCAAGCGATAACAGACAAATTACACTTTGGTTTAGCGCTTGGCGCTGTTGGTGGCTCAAGCTTAGACTATGGTAGTGATTGGGCTGGCAGTAAACTATTAGAAGATATCAGCTTAACTGCAATGCAGTTAAATCCTGCTTTAAGTTATCAAGTAAATGAACGATTATCATTAGGGGCTGGCTTACAATTTAGTTGGGCTTCTTTTGAGCAATCAATGTCAGGAATTACCGCTGAAAAAGATTCTGATTGGGCATATGGCTATAATTTAGGGGTTATGTATCAAGTTTCAGAACAAGCATCCATGGGTTTAAGCTACCGTTCAAAACTTGAGCATGAATTTAATAATAACATTCGCTTAGGTAACGCTAATCCAACGCTTTCGAGTGGAATGATCATGCCTGATATTGTTGACCTCAGCACCAGTTATGCATTAAGTAAAGATGTAAACTTATTAAGTAGCATACAGCTGCACCGTTGGAGCCTCTGGGATTCGACCATTTTAGACGCAAACCTAGGTAATGGTGGTGCCGAAATAAAACGAGATTGGGATGATGTATGGAAATTTGCCATCGGTGCTGATTATCGTCTGAATTCTGATTGGCGTTTAAAGGCCGGATTCTCATATGAAACCTCACCTCAAGATGATCCTTCGATGCAATGGGTAGATTTACCGGTAGGTGAACAATATCGCTACTCTGTTGGTGCATCCACATCATGGGACGGTATTACAATGGATATGTTTTATGAATACGCCGATTTAGGCTCTGTTGATATGGATCGTTTAAATGTAGATGGCTCCTTCGACGGCAGAATTCACTTTGTAGGCGTAAACTTTACTTTTTAAAGAAAAAAGAAATGGCCTACCAATTGAGTTGGTAAGCCATTTTAATTTGTCGGATCGTTAAAATTGATAGTTAAATTCAATTCGGTGATCACCGTCTGCAAAGTGTGTATCTTCAGTCCAATTAGCAAAATAACGAATATTAGATCGTTTCGTGATCTGATAACTAATAGCGGCTTCGTGAGTTAACATTGTGTCGTTATCTACGCCGTAAGTATTATTTTTATATTCATCAGATCCTGAAACCGTCCCTAAATACATTGGGTTATAGTTAATCCAAATTTTGTCGGTAACTTCAATTTTACTATACAGCCCTGCCACATAAAAAGAACCATGCAAATCATAACGGTCTTGTGCCTGAGCAGCACCTTGATCACCAACATCATAGGATTCTCCAGCAGCTAAACCCAAACCAGCTAAAGGATATAAACTAACAGGGCCCATTTTTGGAAGAGCCTGTATAAAACTGTAAGAAGCTGAGCCTTGGTTACGATCAAAATTCCAATCAACATCAATCTGAGCACCACGGCCATTGGTTAAATCAACACTAAAATTACGGAAACGTATCGAGTCAATACTATCATCATTATTTGCACGAGCATCGCCATTCCAACCAACAGCCTCACCAGCAATACCTTTGATCTCGATGACATTCATACCCATCGTAATATCACTGCCCGTATCATACGTTTGACCTATTTTTAAGTTCAATCCCTTATCGGTATAGCCTGCACCAGCTTGAGTATAAACGGCCAATGGATCTGACATATCTTGAACATCATCTTGTTTGTCTTCAGCAAGCACAGTACCACTAAAAATAGACAGTCCAACAAGCGTAAATAACGATCTTGTCGTACACTTCTTCATTTCAATATCCCCTATAGTTATAAGCAAAGTCAAAGCAATGCATTGAATATAAATATTTTTATCAACAAAGGGACGATACGCGATGGATACAGCTGAGCCAATGATATGGAGGTTATATCGAATATAACTATTTTGATATGTTAGATTTTTATCCACCAAAACCGTACAATCAACGGATTGAATATTCAAAAACAATATTGTTATTAAATAGGTAAAAGATTTGCACACATTAGCGCAGTTACAATCTGGTGAATTAAAAGGAATTACCCGATTACAATTAAGTGAACAACTCACTGAATTTCCAACAGAAATCTTATCTCTTGCGGACTCGTTAGAGATCTTAGATTTATCAAACAATCGATTGACTGCGCTACCAAATGAGATAAATCAATTATCGAAGTTAAAGATTTTTTTTGCATCAAATAACCCGTTTACTGTATTTCCTGACGCTCTGGCACAATGTGAAAACCTTGAAATGATTGGGTTTAAGTCATGCCAGATTAAACAGATCCCCGAAAACGCTTTTCCACCGAAATTACGCTGGCTTATCTTAACGGACAATCAACTCGAAACAGTACCTGATACTTTAGGTAAATGTAATTTAATGCAAAAACTGGCATTAGCCGGAAATAAACTAACCGAACTACCAGATAATTTATCTCAGCTACACAATTTAGAATTACTGCGTATTTCTGCAAATCAATTAACAAAATGTCCAGATCAACTACTTGATTTACCAAAATTGGCTTGGTTTGCTTTTGCTGGTAATCCATTCTGTAAATCAGATCTAAAAATCAAATCAGTACCTACGGTCTCTTCAAGTGACTACACGTTAGAAAATGTATTAGGTCAAGGTGCATCTGGCGTTATTTCTAAAGCTAGTTGGAATAAAGCGCAAACGGATTTCCCACAAGAAATCGCTGTTAAAGTATTTAAAGGCGAAGTCACAAGTGATGGATACCCTGAAGATGAGTTGCAAGCGTGTTTAAAAGTAGGTAATCACCCAAGTTTGGTACAATCGTTAGCACAAGTTAATGAAGAAAATCATCTCGCGTTGATCATGAACTTGATCCCTGCGCATTACAAAAACTTAGGTTTACCACCTAGTTTAGAAAGTTGTACACGGGATACTTTTCCTAATGGGTTCAGTTTATCACTCGAAAAAATAAATAAAATGACATCAGAAATGTGCAATGTATTCAATCACCTGCACGATAATAAAGTGTGTCATGGGGATCTATACGCACACAACACGCTATTTGATAATGAAGCAAATATTATCTTTGGTGATTTTGGTGCCGCCAGTATGTACCACATGTTAAGTACTACACAGCAACAAAAGATAAGAACCATTGAAGAGCGAGCGCTTAACCATTTTATTGATGACTTAATGAGTATATGCGAACACTAAACAGAAACTAAAATTTACAATGTAAACTTCAAAAATTAAAAAGCCTTAAATGATCCTACATTTAAGGCTTTTTGTTTAATTATTAATTAGTTAACTATTAAAAATAGTAACAGATTATTCCGCTACTTTTGAAATGGATAAATAGAACCTAAATGCATGATTTGCGTTAATTCATCTAATGCTGAACGAGATTCTACTAGCAACTGAGGATCCGCAAGATCTTTATCTTCAATACGGTCTCGATAATGCTTATCAGCCCATAGATTAAGAGTCGTAAATAGCTCTTCACTCATTAACGTATGTTGATTTACCGCCTTTTGCTCAGCTTCATTTAACACCACACGCAAACGCAAACACGCTGGTCCACCACCATTTTGCATACTCTGTTTTAAATCAAAGGTATGTAACTCATCAATACCACACTTTTGCTCTACTAACTCATTTAAATAAGCCCATACTCTTGAATTTTGACGACAATGCTCAGGAAGAATAATCAAAGTAGTTCCATCAGCTTTAGTGATTAACTGACTATTAAACAGATACGTTTCTACCGCATCTTGAACGGATACTTTATCAGTTGGTACCTCAATAACATTAAAGCCAAAACCATAAGAAGCACATAAATCAGACTTCACTTTTTCTTGATTCAAAAAAGCTTGTTGGTGACAAAACAATGTATTCTTATTTCCCACAGCAATTACATCGTTATGAAAGACACCTTGGTCAATAACATCGGGATTCTGTTGTGCAAATACGGTAAATTGCTCACGTAAACCATGTGTACGAGCGATAGCCTCACTCGCTTCTAATGTCTGACGTGCTGGGTATTTTTTCGGAGCAAGGTAACTCTCATTAAAGGCGCTTTTTCCAAAAACAAAAAACTCCACCCCTTGTTCACCATACTCACGACAAAAACGAGTGTGGTTTGCAGCGCCTTCATCACCAAAATAATCACTGTGTGGTAATGCTTGATGGTGAACAAAGTGCTCCTCATCAGAAAAAGTGGCTTTTAAAATATTTCCCGTGACTTGGTCCTCTATCGAACGGTGAAACTTATTAATTAAATTCGCTGGTGTAAAATGGACTTTCCCATCCGTTGTATCAGCACTTGGAGAGACAGTGCCAGCATTGGCCGTCCACATACTTGATGCAGAAGAACAAGCAGCAAGTAATTGAGGTGAATATTGATATGACTTTTTTAGTACTTCAGAATCAGAACCAGAAAAACCTAAACGTCGAAGTGTATGGATATCTGGACGTTCCTGTGGTGCAAGCACCCCTTGAACAAACCCCATATCATGCAATGCTTTCATTTTTTCCAAACCTTGCTTTACTGCTTGTTTGGGATTAGACACACCAGATTGATTGCTTTTAGAGGCGATATTACCAACCGACAAGCCGCTGTAATTATGTGTAGGCCCAACGAGCCCATCAAAGTTTGATTCAACTGCTTTCATATATTCCCTCATGACTGTTAACTGTTACTTGTTAAGCTCTTTGGCTCACTCTTTGGCATCGATATTAGCAAACTTATCTCTAATCAGTAGCATTTGATATCATCAAACAAGCGCACTATCACAACTTTTATTTAACATTTATCACAATTTAATTAACTATTCTCTGTCATAAAATAACTATGCAGATTTTTATTCTGAAACGTTATAAAGCCCCCTTACACCACAAAAACCATCATTGATAAAACCTATTAAAATGATAGTTGATAATAATTCTCATTTGCATTTACTAATAATCATTCGCATTTACTAATGGTTTTTTATTATGATGACTACTAATTCATTTTCTCAATCGCTTTCGTTGTCGCAATTTTCTTTGCAACATAAACGCTTAATATTACCTATCACTTTACTAGCATTAGTTGGTGCAGAAACAACACGAGACCTTACCGTTACAACTCTATCTGATGCTTTTTGGGCGGTTTCAACCTACGTTGCTTTTACCTTAGTTATTTATCATTACCTTTCAAATATCATGGGTAAAACCAATCGTATTACTGCTTTGTATAACAAATCTCGTACTAACCAAGTTGTCTTCTCATCTCTACTTGGTGCACTTCCAGGCTGTGGTGGTGCCATTGTTGTTACGACTCAATATATTAGCGGAAAGGTAGGATTCGGTTCTGTCGTTGCAGTATTAACAGCAACCATGGGAGATGCCGCTTTCTTATTAATTGCAGCTCAACCAAAAGTTGGGTTTGGTGTAATGGCATTAGGCGTTGTTGTTGGTATTGTTTCAGGGATGGTAGTAAACGCTATCCATAAAGATGACTTCTTGCGTCCTGAATCACCACAAATTAAAGAACCAACTAAACAAGATATTCCATGTTTACAAGTAAAAGCGATTAATCTACAAGGCACTTTTTGGAAGTTGGTATTAATTCCAGCAACAATTGTTGCGGTTTTAGGCTCATTCCAAGTCGATATTAACCAATTGTTTCACCTACCAGAACATAGCATTGAATGGGTTGGAGCAATATTAGCGATTGGCAGCATGATGTTATGGGCATTAACTAAAGAGATCAGTGATTATCAATCGACAGTTTCTGAAGATAATAAGTGCGTAAGTTCTCACCCTATACAAAAAGCAGCACAAGATACGAATTTTGTTTCTGCCTGGGTTATTGTTGCCTTCTTAATTTTCGAACTAACAACTTATTTCTCAGGTATTAATTTACAAACTGTCTTCTTAGGTTATGGAATATGGATGCCATTAATTGGTTTAGCTATCGGTTTACTACCTGGCTGTGGTCCTCAAATCCTAGTAACGAGTCTATATCTATCAGGTGCGATGCCAATGTCAGCACAGCTTTCAAATGCAATTTCAAATGATGGTGATGCTCTTTTCCCTGCCATTGCATTAGCTCCAAAAGCCGCAATGGTTGCAACCTTCTACTCAGCAGTTCCTGCATTTGTAGTTGGCTACGGTTATTACTTCCTATTTGAGATGTAGTACTTCACTAGTTAGATAAACTAAACCTAAAAATGCGAATAGATAAAACAACAAAGGCGACAGTATTATCCTGTCGCCTTTTGTATTAAAACGTAAAACAATGCGTGGTTTACTTAGGTTGTAGATTCAAAATGAAATCAATATCTTCTGCACTATGACGCTCTGGCACTTGCTCCCATGCCTCGCCCCATGAGCGGTTTACAATACGCCCACGTTGAACTCCTTTGCGTTGCGCGATTTCTTTTGCCCATTCAAGAACATGCACATAGCTTTCGACATCTAAAAACTCTGCTGCATCATATAAATTCCCTAATACTAGATTGCCATACCAAGACCAAATAGCCATATCAGCAATACTATATTCATTACCAGCAATGTATTTGGTGGTAGCAAGCTGCTTATCAAGCACATCTAATTGGCGTTTTGCCTCCATTGAGAATCGATTAATAGGATATTCATATTTTTCTGGCGCATACGCATAGAAGTGACCGAAACCACCACCTAAATATGGGGCCGAGCCCTGTAACCAAAATAGCCAATTTAATACTTGAGCACGACCAGAAACATCTTTAGGAATAAAATGCCCAAACTTATCAGCCAAGTATAATAAAATAGCTCCAGATTCAAATACATGGAGTTCAGGATCAACAGAATGATCAACTAACGCAGGGATCTTTGAGTTTGGGTTAATATCAACAAAGCCAGATGCAAATTGATCTCCCTCCCCAATATTAATTAAATATGCGTCATATTCGGCCTCTTTAATCCCTAATGCGAGTAACTCTTCCAATAGAATCGTTACTTTTTGTCCGTTTGGTGTCGCTAAAGAGTACAGCTGTAAAGTATGTTCACCAATAGGCAATTCTCGCTCATGCCTTGCCCCTGAGTATGGTCGATTGATGCTCGCCCATTGACCACTGCTGTCCGTTTCTGATGTCCAAACTTTTGGGGGTACATATTGATTATTCATACTCGCTCCTTACTCATTCATGCTCAATATTTACACATTATTACTATAGACCACTTCTAAAAAACCATGTATTCGCTATACGGAAAAAATAGCCAAAACACCTTGATAAGCATAAAATCACAGCTCTATCGCTATTAACTATTTAAGGTTCATAATGTCAGCGTTTTTTGGCGCATTAGCGTTTATTGTTTGGGGATTAGTTCCTATCTATTTCCATCAACTTGGTACGATGGAACCTATGTTGATCCTATCAAGTCGTATTTTTTGGTCAGCCATAATCTTAGTAGCGCTTTTCGCCTACCAACCCAAGTTAATCAATAAAGCCCAATGCACTCCTAAAAACATTGCCTTAGCTGCTGCTGCCGGTATTTTGATGAACCTATCTTGGCTCGGTTTTGTTTATGCCACCATCAGTAATAATATTATGGCGGCTTCTTTAGCTTTCTACATTACACCTGTAATGGTGTTTTTTATGGGCTTTATTTTCTTTAAAGAGCAAATCCAGAAAAATCAAAAAATTGCGTTATTTTTAATGGTATTGGCTATTGCTGTCTATGTCATTTTAGACAAACAATTACCTTTACTTAGCTTGGCTATCTCTGTCTCTTTTGCTAGCTATATCGCCATAAAAAAATTGGTCACATTAAACACCTTTGGTGCCATTTTCTTTGAACATATTATTTTTGCTCCCCTAGCTCTATTGTATATAGCAACCCATTCATCTGGATTATCTTCAACAGAATGGGGATTATTAGTGGGGACAGCACCACTGCAGCTGCTGCCTATTTTGCTACTGACAATTTCATTACTCAAAACACCATTAAGTAAAATCAGTTTATTGCAATACATTGAGCCGACATTCCACTTGGCATTAGCATTGTGGGTTTATCATGAGCCTATTTCTTTAGGTCAAAAATCAGCACTGATTATTGTGATTATCTCCATTATGATCGCATCTCTAAAAACAAGAAAAAAGATAACCATTGAGAACATTAATAAAAGCTAATTGGTAAATAAAAATCTAACTCAAACTCTTCGTTTTCATTTAAAAAATGGTTTTTGTGATAACGAACGTAAGCCGGTGTTGATCTCAATTTAAATCCCGACGCCGGCAACCATCTCTCTAATACGTGACTAATCTGTGGAAGAAGTTGCCCATATACACCACTTAACTTAAATACGGCGTGTAAACCACCAGGGATCACCATTTGATTCACGACGCCACGATATTTAAGTGGTTTATCTATCGCTATACACGCGACATATCGGCATTTAGCTAATTCAACCCATGCAGGATTAGAATGATGTAAGCCAAATTGAGTTGAGAAGTCACGCTCTTCTGAATTTGCCCACGCTTTTAATATTAACCATGCATTTCGAATAGAACGATTGTAACCCTCATGCCTTACATAAGCGGCAAGTCTATCTTCTACTTCAATAATTTTTGGTTGAGGTAATGGTTTATCTGCCACACTGACATAACCTGCAGCAATTTCATCGTCTTTTAAATACGGTTTATCCGATATTTGTAAATCGTGTTTTCTCCACTCCCCTGGAGCCATACCAAACGTAGATTTAAACGCACGGCTAAAAGAAGAAAGTGAACTAAATCCACACGTATTCGCAATATCTAGTACAGAGGATTTTGTGTCAAACATCAATTGGTTTGCGGCATACTCCATTCTTGTACGACGAATATATTGATGAATGGATTCCCCCACCACTTGTTTAAAGATCCGATGAAAATGTTGTTCAGAATAAGCAGCAACATCTGCCAAATCTTTCACTGCAAGCTCTTTGCTAATGTCTTTGTGAATATGAAATAAAACATCATTAATTCTTGATAGATGTTGTCGGCTCATGATCGAAAAATAGCATAAATGGACATATTTATAAGCATAAACGGACAAACAAAGTTATACAACGCCTTGTACTATCGAATCAGTTAAAAAATATTATTTTATGGGAAAATATATGGAAATCGCTCATTCTCTGCAACAAATTCAATCCTCTTACATTAGAGAAATTCTGGCTGCGGCTTCAGACAAAAACGTCATTTCTCTTGCTGGTGGGTTACCTGATGAAGAGACCTTTCCCATTGAAATAATGAAACCAATTCTTGAAAGCTTATCTGATATGCCAGATGTCTTTCAATATGGTGCAACAGCAGGTTACGCCCCACTTTTAGAGTTTCTTACACAGAAGTTTGAATTGCCTGAAAACCACTTACCAATGATATGTACTGGCTCTCAACAAGGACTAGACTTGATTGCTCGAGCTTACATTAACCCGGGCGATACTGTGGTAATGGAAGCACCTAGCTACCTTGGTGCAATGCAAGTCTTTGGGTTAGTTCAAGCAAGTATTTCCACCGTATCTCAAACGGAGTTTGGACCTAATCTTGAAGAACTAGAGCAATGCTTTATTCAAGAGTCACCGAAAATGTTTTACGCGGTTCCTGATTTCCACAATCCAACAGGTGTATGTTGGTCATTAGAAACCCGTAAAAAAGTGGCTGAATTGTGTATTCAGCATAACGTCGCTTTTATTGAAGATGCTCCTTATCGCGAACTTCGTTTTACTGGCGAAGCGTTGCCAATGGTATCCAGTTTCTGCCCTCAAGATTCAATTGTATTACGCTCTTTCTCTAAAATAGCCTCTCCAGGTTTACGTATTGGTGTTGTCACCGGTAAAAAGAGTTATATCGAACCATTAATTAAAGTAAAGCAAGGTGCAGATTTACACTCAAGCGTACCTATGCAAGCCCTGTTACTTGGCTTACTCAAACATGAGAAATTTGAACAGCATATGCAAACCATCCAAACGCTTTATAAACAGCGTTATGATGTTTTATACAATGAACTTAAAACACAACTTCCGGCACAATGTGAAGTTAACGCCGTTGATGGTGGCATGTTTATTTGGGTATCATTACCAGATTGCGATACATTTGAACTTGCGAGCACATTGATCGCCAATGGGGTGGCTGTTGTTCCTAGTCCTGTGTTTTACCCAAAACCAGAAGGCAGCCCTGCAGCTTTACGACTAAACTTTACTAATGCTAAACCAAATGAATTAGTAGAAGCGGTAAATCGTTTAACAAACGTATTGAATAAGTCAGTCAATTAATCTTATTCAAATTCTGATCTAAAGAAGTGAAATAGTATGAAAATATTCAGCAATTTTGAAAGTGGCAATATTCATGTAGTAACGGCAGAATCGCCTAATGATATCCAGTTGACCATTCCTGCCGATAATCAAACTGAGATCTCCCAATGGTTTCACTTTCGCTTAGAGAGCCAGCCTCAGCAAGAACATAACTTCAAAATATTGAATTTAGCAACATCAGCCTATCCAGAAGGTTGGCAGGATTATGATGTTGTCGCGTCTTATGATCGTGAAGAATGGTTTCGTATTCCTACTGAGTTTGATGGTGACACGCTAAGCTTTAACGTAATTCCAGAATACCGTTCAATGTATTTTGCTTACTTTGCGCCTTACTCATACGATCGCCATCAAGATCTATTACACGGTGCACAAACCCATCATAGCTGCCAATTAGAAACTCTTGGGGTCACATTAGATAATAATGACATCAGTATTCTAACCATTGGTGAGCCTGCCGAAGGGAAAAAGAACATCTGGATCACTGGTCGCCAGCACCCAGGGGAAACCATGGCTGAATGGTTTATTGAAGGTTTGCTGCTTCGCTTGTTAGATGAAACCGATACAGTAGGCCGCGCTCTGCTTGATAAAGTCGTGTTCCATATTGTTCCTAACATGAACCCTGATGGCAGTATTCGTGGTCACTTACGTACCAATGCCATTGGCGTAAACTTAAACCGTGAATGGCAAACACCATCAATGGAAAGATCACCTGAAGTCTTTCTAGTACGTGAACGTATGTTAGAGACAGGTGTTGATATGTTCTTAGATATTCACGGTGATGAAGCGATTCCATATAACTTTGTGGCAGGTGGCGAAGGCATTCCATCATATGATGACCGCATTGCAGCTCTTGAGAACACATTTAAACAAGCATTGCTAACCATTACTCCTGAGTTCCAAGATGACATTGGTTATGACAAAGATGAACCGGGAACCGCTAATTTAACGGTGGGCTCAAACTGGGTTGGAGAGCAATTTAAATGTCTCTCTTACACGGTTGAAATGCCATTTAAAGATCATATTAGCCATGCTGATGAGCTATATGGTTGGTCCCCGGAAAGAAGCATCGCCTTTGGCCAAGACGTTTTAAGTGCGATTTGGGCAACCGTTGGAAAGCTGTAAAAATAAAAAAGCCGATCTTAGTAGATCGGCTTTTTGGTAAAGTTCCATTTTATGTTCACACTTCATAAATTAAATATATGCCTTTAATTAAAGTAATTTTCTAAAATTAGATTTTCATAATTTTCAATCCAATTCGAATCTATGATATTAAGGATATTAATATCAATTTTTGATACATGTTTCTTTTTATGTGTTAACGAATATAAGGATACATAAAGATAACTAGAATCACGTAGAAAAAAACCAGACTCATATGACAGCGTAATTATGGTCCTCTCTGTTTTATATTCAACAACTTGCATACGATTCCAAAAAATAAATGGTCGCGTATTGTTGCAGATGGACATAATTTATTAATAGCACCTCAAAAGAATAAACTTAATAAAATGCTATTATCATAATTAGTAATGTTTATAAGAAACTACTCATTCACCTTAGACTGAATTTCATTTCCTGCTTCTTTTAATAAATTAAATGGTGACATTATCACCCCTTTTACCGCACCTTGAGTCGCTTGTTGAGAAAGTTCTTCTGTTTTATCAATGATTTGATCTGCTTTTAGCATAATAGGTGGAACTTCTTTACGCAGCTTTTCTGACTCTTTCAATACCGCTGGAATCGTTGTTATGCGGTAGCCTTTACTTTCAACAAACGCTTTTGGGAATACCTGTTCACGATAATTTTTCAGTTCAATTAATGTATTTGGTATTGTTTCTTTATTTACTGTATTCATTACAGTAATAACTTCTGGTAATGATTCGGTTCTGATTGATTGTACTTCATTAAGAATCAATGGAATTTTGCTATCAACAGAAGCAACAGTTTGATTAACATTGTTAATGGTATTTTTAACTTCACTGACCAATTCGAGAGCTTGAGGCGTCAATTCTTCAAGATGCTGAGCCAAAAGTAACCATTGTTCTATCTCTAACTTATCTGCCGTTTTATTTACTTCTTTCATTAATTCTGGATATTGATCCACAACCGTATTTATTGAGTGTGTAAAAGAGTAAATTGTATAACCTAAATAAAAAATAGAACTCGCTAATACAAGTTGTATCACCATTCCCAATCGAGCCATAACGTATTAATCCATAAATAAAAGATAGAACTACTTTACGTTATTAATTACTAGAAATACATGAATAATCGTTAAGCTAACGCAAGTAGTATCCCACCAACGGTTAACGCTGCTGACACATATTGTCCTGCAGAATAAGAAGTATCATCTTCTTCCTCAATCGCATCAGGATGATTAATACCCAACGCTCCATGAGCAAACGATTCAACTTGATCGGAGACACCTTCAGTTTCTGACTGCTTAAATTTACTGTCTTTTTCTATTTCTTGTAGTGCACGTAATAGCGCTTTTCCTTCAACTGATAGAGAGACAGTATCACGCTGCACACTTAAAGCATTCATTGAAACAGCAGAAACAGGAACTGAATTTAACGGCATTCTAGGTTTAGGATACGTTGTTAACCCTACTCCTGTCTGAATTCCATTTATCATGATGTTGCTCCATAAGTTAATCACCTACTTCTTTATCGGTAGAACAACAAAAATCTGCTCTTTTTTTATCAAAAAACACATTGTTATTAGAGCTTTATCACGATTATTTTGTAAACATAATTGAGTTTCTTTTTATTTTGTCTTGATCTTCTTTAACAGTACCTCTATAGTTAATCGTAATTTCACGATTGATATATGAGTAAACATGACAGCTGAATGTAAAGCGACCAATAAATGTTCTTTTTCAACATCAGAGCAAGAACTACAGTTAGAAACACACTTTGCATCATTAGCAAAAGCACTCGCTCACCCTGCTCGAGTTCGAATTTTAAAAATTCTATCAAACTTAGAAAAAGCAGGAGGTTGTTTAAATAGCGATCTTGTTTCTGAACTTGGGCTTGCTCAATCAACCGTATCTGAGCATTTAAGAGTATTAAAACAGGCTGGATTCATCACAGCAGAATCCATCCCACCTAAAATGTGTTATCGAATAAACCGCGAATGTATTTCATCATTTGATCAGTTAACTCGCTCTATCTTGATGTAATACGAATAACGCCGTTTAGATAATGGCGTATTTTTTGATATTTATAATCGTGATTCGACGATGTACGATTCAATAAAATAAGGAACCACCATGCAACCTAAACTTAGCTTCTTAGATAGATATCTTACACTCTGGATTTTCCTAGCCATGGCCATTGGTGTATTGCTTGGAGTTCAGTTTCCACAAATTGCTGAATGGAATGAATCCATGTCAGTTGGTAGTACCAATATTCCTCTAGCTATTGGTTTAATACTTATGATGTATCCACCATTAGCTAAAGTGAATTACAACCTACTTGGTACCGTTGTAAAAGATAAACAAGCCGTTACTCTTTCTCTTATCATGAACTGGATTGTCGGTCCTATTCTAATGTTTGCTCTTGCCTTAATCTTTTTAGGCGATCATCCAGGTTATATGGTTGGGATCATTCTGATTGGTTTGGCTCGTTGTATTGCAATGGTATTAGTTTGGAACGATATTGGTGGTGGTAATAAAGAGTATGGTGCAGCCTTAGTTGCTATTAACTCAGCATTCCAAATTGTAACTTATAGCTTTATGGCATGGTTATTTATCAGTGTGTTACCTCCTGTATTCGGTTACGAA
The DNA here is from genome assembly GCF_014694495.1 of Aliivibrio sp. S10_S31. Classification (NCBI taxonomy): domain Bacteria; kingdom Pseudomonadati; phylum Pseudomonadota; class Gammaproteobacteria; order Vibrionales; family Vibrionaceae; genus Aliivibrio; species Aliivibrio sp. S10_S31. The sequence goes on from NZ_JAAUWR010000007.1 coordinate 164,564, forward strand.
AGTATGGTTGTAGACATTTCTATGATGGACATCGCCCACAGTGTTTTAATTTATTTAGGTATTCCATTTATAGCTGGTTTTTTAAGTCGTAAAATCTTGGTTTCAGCAAAAGGGGAAGAATGGTACAACACTGTTTTCATCCCGAAAATTTCACCAATTACACTTATCGCATTACTTGGCACTATCGTTCTAATGTTTAGTTTAAAAGGTGAAATGATCCTTGAACTACCAATGGATGTAGTGCGTATTGCGATTCCATTGACTATTTACTTTGTTTTAATGTTTTTCTCTAGCTTCTTTATTGGTAAAAAGATGGGGATCCCTTATGACAAGAATGCTTCAATTGCTTTTACTGCAACAGGTAATAACTTTGAATTAGCCATTGCCGTTTCAATCGCTGTATTTGGTTTAAACTCAGACCAAGCATTTGCTGGTGTTATCGGTCCTCTTATCGAAGTACCAGTGCTTATTGCATTAGTAAACGTTGCATTAAGAATGAAAGATAAGAAAGCAGAAAAAGCGGCTTAAATATACTTTCCTTTAATCAAAAATAGCCTTTAGCTTTCACTAAAGGCTATTTTTTATCGCGTCATAAAGATAATCAATTCATCTTAAAGAAATCGAGTTCGGTTTTTTGCGCTACCGCTAATTTCGATAATTCATCCGCTGCTTGCTGAGTCTGATTAATCGCAGATACATTTTGAGTAACCAGATCAAACGTTCTTGTCGTATTTTTAGCGATATCTTCCGTCACACTGAATTGCTCTTGTGAAGCCGTTGCGACTAACGTGTTGATATCGGAAATCGATTGAACTGAGCTGACAATATCATTAAATGATGTTTTCACACTTTCAATAAGATGCACCGATTCTTGAATAGACGTGACATTCTCCATCATATTCTTATTCGCGTTTTCAGACTGAGCTTGAAGCTTACTAATAATCCCCTGAATATTACTCGTAGATTCCTTTGTTTTAGCTGCTAGATTACGAACCTCATCAGCTACCACGGCAAAACCTCTTCCCGCTTCACCGGCACGTGCAGCCTCAATTGCAGCATTTAATGCAAGCAAGTTCGTTTGCTCTGAAATACTGCTGATAACGTCCGTCACTTCGCCAATATTAATGGCATCATCACGTAATACAGAGATCATCTCTGCAGTTTGTTGTACAGATTCATTAATATCAACAGTCAATGCGATCGAATTATCAAGTGTATTATGTCCATTTGATACATTTGTTATTGCTTTTTGTGCTTCTTCTTCCGCCTGAGCAGCATTTGTTGTCACTTCTTTTGAAGTACTAGATAGCTCACTGATCGCAGTAGAAATTTCTTCAACTTGTGCCAGTTCATGTTGAGAATTCTTAGCGGTATCAGACATGACGACAGCCAATTCTTCCGAAGCTGCTGATACACTATTTGAAATTGAATGACTTGATGTCACTATTTCTGACAGCTTCGAGCTCAATGTAACAACTGAACGGTATATACCTGTATCATTATCTGACACCACTAATTGCTGAGATAAATCACCTTCCGAAATATTAGATAGAATTTCAGAGATGTTCTCTGGTTCACCACCAATCGGTTTATAGATTAAATAAATAACACCATAATAAACAATCGCTAATGAGATAATAAGAAGTAAAAAGAAGATGATAATAGAGTTCTCTAACATCGCCATACTCGGTGCATAAACATCATCCTCATATTCATACATGACAACCGTCCAATCATAACGAGATAAATTATCAGCACTTGCCAAAACATAATCATCATGATCGATGTCATAAAATCGAGTATTTCCAGAATCAAAATCAACGAGTTCTGGTTCAACATTTTTAATGTTCTTACTAACGTCGTCAGGATTTTTCGCTGCGATGATATAACCTAAGTTATTATAGGTAAAAATCTGTCCGCGTTCAGTAAGCGTGCCAATAAATGCATTTAAAACATTTTGCTCAATCCCTATAGCCACAACAGCTACGACCTTGTCATCATTTAAAATGGGAACAGCAAATGCGAACACATTTACACCATCTGTATTTTGGTACACATCGGTAATAATTTCTTTTTCACCAGCAAAACCTCGAATGAACCACTCTCTCTTTACTTCCTTTGCATTAAAATTAGGGATAAATTGGCCATTTTCAAAGGTAAGCCCTGATTCAAACGCAACAAAAGCACTATTGGTATCATTATTTTCTGCTAATTTTCTCAAATCCTTTGTAGTAGTGACTTCATCTAGTTGCCCATCAGGATAGTAAGAAATAGAAAATGTTCTTAAAGATGAAAAATAACCATCGAGCTTTTCTCCTAATGATACAGATATTAATTTAGATCGATCTTCTGTCGACTTAATTATCATGTCTTTATTTATTTGATTAAACTCGCTGAACCCATTCCAGGTTAAAGCACTCGCAATCGAAACTAACAACACGAATATAAATAATAGTATTTTATTCTTTAACAACATCCATCATCCCTTTTTATTTACTACTTTAGTGGTACCTGCTTACTTAACATCAACTAATTAACACTTATAAATACCAAGCAATCAATAGACTGAGTCAATACCTCTTTCACAAAATAATTCATTATTAACACCTACAAAAAACTCAATACCAAAAATAGAGTTAATAAAATACATCTCTTCCAAGGTTAATTCATTTGCAGTATTTATAAAATACATAGCTTCATTTGCATTAGATATAGTCATAAGCCTTACTTTCTTGTTTGTTATGTTTATTAGTTAATTCATATTTTTTACGCATTGAATTATATAAAAAACAGCCAAAACAAACTAATAATGAAGGATAATTTATATATAAAACCTTTAATAACAAATAGATAGAAGATTTATCAAGATGTATTCACAATATTAATTTATAATGACAATCTTATTAATTGTGATCAATGACTGATTTTTTATAAATTCTAAGTGTTATCTTTGCGATAAATCAAAAATAATTTGTAACGCTATGAATTTAAAGTTTAAAAATTCCTTATTAATGCTAGAAGATAGGCCGAAAATTCTCATAAATAATAAAAGTTATGTGATAACCATTCCCGAAAGTAAGATTTTAAAGTTACTTATAGAAAATAAAAATACGTCAATAACCAAGAATGACCTCATTGTTACCGCATGGGGACACCCTGACTTTATAGGTCCAAACTCATTAGCTGTTGCTATATCTAACATCAGAAAAATAATTGAACGTGATGGGTTAATATTAAAAAATATTCCTAAGGTTGGATATAAGCTAATAATAGATGAACCAATAAAATATCAAAACAGAACAATAAACATTAACAATAGAGAACGACCACTTGATAATGTTACACTCACTAAAAACAGTGCAATTATAAGGAAATTAACATCGTCACCGATTCAAATCCTTATATTCTCAACTTTGACTTACTTTGTCTTATATTTGATTCACTCATGGGTCCTAATTAATTAAAAATGAACAAACTAAGCTTAATTAAAATAAATATTTTTATTGCCGCTATAATACTACTTCTGATTTCTATTTCTTTTGTTAACGGCACAGGTTGCAATTACAAAATGAATCTGATTGATAGTAAGAATCCGAACTTTCAGATAAAAATGACCTGTTTTAAAGGGAACTACGTCGCTTTACAAACCTTAAAATATGGTGATAGCACTTCAAAATGGAAAATTACAGCACGGCAGTTTAACTTGTTTAATCAAGTCATTTTATACATTAACAAAAGAAGCCCGTTGGTTAAGCCTACATATAACAACAAATTAGACGACTACAACCAACTTGTTTTTGACCAGCGCTTACTGTTTTATGCCTACAAAATAGACAAAAAGAAGAACATTATTACCTTATATGAAAACTTCCCCGAGAGGCGGGCTATTACAACAGAATTCACAGGAAAAATTAGTCAATGGTAATAAAATAACTGCCATGACATTACGTACGAAAGAGCTTATATGGTAACATGATGTAAATTTCACATCACATAGGTTATATCAGTCTTATGAAACCTTCTATGGAAAAAGTATTACTTCAAATAGCTTTGGATCTTAGCTCTAACTTATCCAGCGATTTACATTATCAACGTCTGATTAACTCGATTCATCAGGTATTTCCATGTGATGCTAGTGCCCTTTTTATTCTAGATAATGATCACTGCCTTAAGCCAGTCGCTGTTAAGGGGCTTTCTCAAGCAGTATTAGGACGTTGTTTTCCACCACAAGTCCATCCTAGGTTAGAGGCGATTTTACAAAGCAAACATCCTGTTAGATTTGAATCAAATTCAGACCTACCTGATCCGTTCGATGGATTATTACTCGTAGATGAAAGTATAAACATAGAAGTTCACGACTGTTTAGGCTGCAGTTTATATGTAGAAGATACGCTCGTTGGTGTACTCACGTTAGATGCCTTAGAAGTGGGCGCTTTTAAAAAGATAGATGACATTACAATTGAAACCTTTGCCGCCCTCGCCGCTGCAACTTTACATAACAAAGCTCTGATCAAAACCCTTCAAGACAGTAATCAGCAACAAAAGTCCATCAACCAAACCTTAATTCAGCAGGCTAGAATTCAAAAAGGCGAATTAATTGGTATTAGTCCTCAAATTACTCGCCTTAAATCAAACATAAGTACTGTTGCCCATTCAGATTATGCCGTTTTGATCAGTGGAGAGACAGGCTCTGGTAAAGAGTTAGTCGCCCATTCTGTGCACGCACAATCACAACGAAATGAACTTCCAATGATTTATGTTAACTGTGCAGCACTACCCGAATCATTAGCTGAGAGTGAGCTATTTGGACATGTCAAAGGCGCATTTACTGGTGCAAATAACCATCGAGCGGGAAAATTTGAATTAGCCGATAAAGGAACGCTCTTTCTGGATGAAATAGGTGAACTGCCTCTGTTAATTCAAGCGAAATTATTACGGGTTATCCAACAAGGGGAAGTTCAACGTGTAGGTTCTGATAAAAACGTAATGGTGAATGTACGTATTATTGCAGCAACCAACCGTAACCTAGAAAAAGAAGTGGAAGAAGGTCGTTTTCGTGCTGATCTTTTTCATCGTCTCAACGTATTCCCTATTCATGTTCCACCACTTCGTGAACGTGAAGGCGATATTTCAGTGCTATCTGGCTACTTATTAGATAAAGTTCGAACTCAATTTAATGTACCCAACCTACATATCCATCCGAAAACACTGACTCATTTAGAATCTACTCCTTGGCTTGGTAATGTGCGAGAACTTGAACATACGCTGATGCGCGCAAGTTTAAGGGCCATTCAAGAAAATGCAAATAGCATCACTTTAACCCATTTTCTTGGGGATATAGAACACACTAACGATGTTAAAAACACATCAAACTTATTACCTAACCAAAGCCAGCCCATGAGAGAGTTAGTCGAAAGCTATCAAAAACAATTAATTGAACATGCTTTATCTGAATCGAATGGTATTTGGGCAAAAGCAGCTGAATTTTTACAAATGGATCGTGGCAATCTCTATCGAATGGGAAAAAAATTAGGTATTTCAAATTGATACAAACACTCATAACGATGTCATTAAAACAACAAGCGCAGTTGTCATAAATACATCGCTATATAAAAACAAAGATTAAAATCATTAAAAATCAACAACTTAAAAATGGCACGCACTGTGCAATAGATGATTCATCAATGTCGATTCAAATCTCGACTGGTTCAACAATCTATTGCACAAATAGAACGCATTGAACTGGCATGATTTGAACAATACGTATCAATGACTGGAGTTCCAACTATGTTCTGTATCCAATGTGAACAAACGATCCAAACACCAACAACAAAAGGCTGTTCTTTTGCACAAGGTATGTGCGGTAAAACCGCTGAAGTTTCTGACTTACAAGATATTCTAGTATATGCACTTCAAGGTGTCTCTTTTTGGGCTGAGCAAGGTCGTAAAGTAAATGTCATTTTTGATGAAATCGATCAGTGGGCACCAAAAGCTTTCTTTGCCACGCTAACCAATGTTAACTTCGACCCTGAGCGTGTTATTGAATTCGCACTACAAGCACAAGCTTACAAACAACAATTAGAAGAAACGGTACGTGCGGCAGCAACAGTTACTAACACTGAATTAGATGAATTATCTCCAGCTGCAAAATTCGAACTACCAACAGAAGCGGAGCAAATCATTGCTTTAGCTCCTCAAGCAGCCGTAAACCGTGGTCATGAAACACAACATGAAGACGTTATTGGCTTACGTTTACTTTGCTTATATGGTCTGAAAGGTGCTGCAGCTTACATGGAGCATGCTCGTGTACTTGGACAAACAGACAAAGACGTTTTCGCTGAATATCACCAAGTCATGGCATGGTTAGGCACTGATCCTACGGATCTCGGTGAATTACTAGATTGCTCAATGAAAATTGGCCTAATGAATTACCGTATCATGGAAATGCTAGATACTGGTGAAACCGATACGTTTGGTCACCCAGAACCATCACAAGTAAACGTTAAAACTATCGAAGGTAAATGTATTCTGGTTTCAGGTCACGATTTACATGACTTAGAAAAAATCCTTCAACAAACGGAAGGTAAAGGCATCAATGTTTACACTAATGGTGAAATGCTGCCTGCTCATTCTTACCCTGAACTAAAAAAATACCCTCATCTTGTAGGTAACTACGGCAGCGCATGGCAAAACCAGCAAAAAGAATTTGCTAACTTCCCTGGTGCTATAGTGATGACATCAAACTGTCTATTAAACCCAAATGTAGGTCAATATGCAGATCGTCTATTTACTCGTAGTATTGTTGGCTGGCCGGGTGTGGCTCATATTGAAGGGGATGATTTCACAACGGTTATTGATTGTGCACTAGCGCAAGAAGGTTTCAAGCACAACGAAATTGAACAAATGATCACGATTGGATTTGGTCGTAACGCACTAATGGCTGCAGCTCCTGCAGTTGTTGAGCAAGTAAAAGAAGGCAACATTAGCCACTTCTTCCTTGTTGGTGGTTGTGATGGCGATAAATCAGAACGCAGCTACTACACAGACTTTACTGCTCAAGCACCTGAAGACTCAGTGATTCTGACATTAGCTTGCGGTAAATACCGTTTCAACAAAAACCAATTTGGCGATATTAATGGTATCCCGCGTTTATTGGATGTTGGTCAATGTAATGATGCATATTCAGCTATTCAACTCGCACTTGCACTAGCTAAAGAGTTTGATTGTGACATTAACGAACTTCCATTAACGCTGGTACTTTCTTGGTTTGAACAAAAAGCGATTGTCATTCTACTGACTCTATTTGCTCTTGGTGTTAAAGGCATTTACACAGGTCCAACAGCACCAGCGTTCTTAACGGATAACCTACTTGCTATCATTCAAGAGAAGTTTGATATGCGCAGTATCAGTAATGTAGAAGACGACTTAAAAGCTATTTTAGCCGCGTAATCAAATCAAATAAATCCATCAAGTTATGCCTCAGTTATCTGGGGCATTTTTCGCTAGCGTGTATTCAACACAATCTGACCAATAGAGAATAAACATGACACAATTTATTTGGCCAACCACTCCAGTTCAACTTCGTTGTGATAAAAAATGGCAAGAAACAGATGATACGATTAGCCTACAATTAATCAGTGAACACAAAGAAACCTTTGATTTTAAACCGGGTCAGTTTGTTAGCATCGGTATTGAAATTGCGGGTAAAATGGAATACCGCGCTTACTCTATCAGCTCAGTTCCAAATCAAGATTTTCTGCAACTAACCATTAAACGCGTTGAAGGTGGTAAGGTATCAAACTACCTAATTGACCAATTGAATGAAGGCGATGAGGTTGCTGTTTTAGCACCAACAGGCCCTTTCAATTCTATTGATTGTAAACCAAGAAAAAAAGTGGCGTTACTAAGCGCTGGCTGTGGCATCACTCCTGTCATGTCGATGGCGAAATCGTGGATAGCTCAAAATAAAGATATAGATATTACTTTTATCCACATGGCAAAATCACCAGAACACACCATTTATTTTGATGAACTTCAGTATTTAAATAATCAGCATGCCAATTTCAACCTTAAATTATTACTGAAAAATCCCCAATTTACCGATTACCCACAAGGTCGATTAGATCAAGAGTGGTTAACAAAATTGTGCCCCGATTTAGTCGAAAGAAGCGTATTTTTATGTGGCCCAACAAACTTCATGAAAGACATGAAAAAATATGTTGAAGCAATAGGCTTAGACATGGCTCACTTCTTTCAAGAAAGCTTTACTCCTATTGAACCTGAAATCACGGATACAGTTGAAAACTCAGGCGTTGTCCAATTTGATGTACCCGCTTTTGGTGTATCCAAAGAAATAGATAAAGGCGCAACCCTTGCTGATGTATTAGAAGAAAGTGGCGTTCCGATCATCATAGCCTGTCGTAGTGGTATGTGTGGATCGTGTAAGTGTAAAGTAACCAAAGGCGACGTTTCTCGCACCAGCACAGAAACACTGAGTGAAGAAGATATTGCGCAAGGTTATACGTTAGCCTGTTCAAGCCAAGTTCAAAGTGATGTTGAAGTGAGTTTAGTTTAATCTCATTTTATTCATTCCAAAAAAACCGATGACTCTTTTTATACTAATCATAGTAAATAAGTGATCATCGGTCTTTTTATATCGTACTTATGCAACAAATTGATAAATCAATCAAAGTCACCATACAGAGTTAGTGGATTAACAGGCATGGATATTGGTTGCCAACGATCAGTAAACGTATATTTAGCATAGAAAAGTAAATGGTTTGGTTCATAGAAATCCGAGCGCTGAATATCGACGGCGGCACCTAAATACCAACGCTTACTTATTCTTTGCTCTACTGCTGCCTCTAAAGAAAAACCAAAACCACCGCCCTTGCTTGAATCAAGCGTTGCCCCCTCAACATATGGATCATCTTCTTTTGACCAAGAGTTTGAGATTGAGCCACTGACTAAATATGAAAGACCATTATTAATACGCTCATAATAATTGACAGGAATAGATACAGAGAAATAATCCTGAGGGCTATAATAACCGCCATAGCCGTAGGCATATTCACTCAAATTCTTATCATAATTTAGATACATCAAATTTAAGCCAAAACTTAACCGTTTATCGTTTTCGTTGATTATTTTCCAATATGTACCGCCCAATAAGCCTAAACGAGTATTATCCTCTACTGATTTGCCCGTCATTTTATGAAATTGAGCACTTGCCCAATAACCAACATCACCACCTAAATCGTAACTACCACCAAGCTTAATACCGGTTTTCATCACTCCGCCCCATTCATCACCTTGGTGATTTGACACGGTATCGGGCACCGTCATACCAGCATAAGAAAGAGTACTGCTTGTTTCTGAACGGCGAGATAATGTCGCTTTCCATCCAATGTCACCTAAATCGCCAGAAAGATTCAAACCACCAACGATATTTTGTTGGTCAAACCCCACAGGCGTTGTTCCAATATCGGCACTCCATGAATCAGCTAACCACCCAATACCGAAAGCGGTACCTGTATCTTTCTCATTCATTCTTGTTGTTGGGTCATAATAATCAATATCGCCAGAATTCAGGTGTACCACATCTGCTCTAAGTTGCAGATGTCCATCGTATTCAGGCATTGGAATGATTGCTTCCACTGGTATTTGAACGGACTTGTTTGCTCCTTCACGAGCGCTGTAATCAACACCAAAAGAAACATACCCTTGATCTCGTGCATAGATATAATCAAGATCTGATTTTACATTTCGAGTTAACCAATTATCATCTGCATCATGGTATAAATGTCGAAGCGGCATATTTTTGGGGTTGTCATTGCCTTTATTCTTAATCTGAGCTTCATCTTGAGCAACCGTCGGACCGCCTTGCGGATCTAAAGCATCTTCAATGAGGGCCAATTTAGCCATATCTTTAGCTAAACCCCAATCTTGCTGAGTCATGGCTACAGACATTCCATTCCGATAATCAATAGCATCACTATCTTGTTTATTACTTAACCCTTTAACCAAAAGTGAAGCTTCATGTTGATGCCCATGTTTTGATAAAATTCCTGCAAGTTCCACACTATTACGACTGGATAGCGCTTTTTCCTCACTGTATAAATGCAATGCTAAGGGAAGAACTGTCTCTTCTTTTCCTAATGCCTCTCGACTTTTAATTACACCTAATAATGCATCATGCTGATACTGAGAGTGTAATTGGCTTGCTAAAGAGTAATAATGCTCGGCCTCTTCATACTGTTCATTTTTATAAGCGTACTCTGCAAACAACAAATCTCGACGGATTGTTTGATCAATGGTTAGATTACCATGAATGCTTTCTGTCTTGATTGATTGCTGCCAATCTTCAAATTCAGAGTTTTGCTCAAACTGAAACAATAACTCACCGTAATGAAGTTGAGTTTCCATCTCCCATCTATCAGCAGGATGTATATTACCTAAACTTTCTACGGCTTTATCAGAAAAACCAAGTTGATACTGAATATCAATCAGAGACATGATTGCATCTGGGTTAGATGCATATTTAACTTTTAAACGTTCTATTTCTCGCTCGGCGGCGTCAGGGTCAGGGTCAGGGTCAGGGTCAGGGTCATCCTTTGCCAATACATACAAAGATCCAAATGTTTGACTCATCTCTAAGCGGTTTAAATTAGATATCATCGCATCACTGCGACTTTCTTTAGAAATAGCAGTAAGTTGGTTTATTGCTTCTGGGGTATTTCCATACCTTGCAAGATATAACGCATAGGCAAATTTCATTTCAGGAGTCGGAGTTTCCATCGACCAGATTTGCATTTGCTTATCAGCACGCTGTTCTTGACCAATGAAATGAAGTGAATCAGCAACATCACTACGTAACCACGGTGATGAAGGAGGATCTGAAAGCAATTTATCTACGATAGTATTCGCGGCTACCGTATCACCACGCTTCATGGCTTGGTTTAATTCAGCTATCAGCATGGATATTTCGACTTCATGAAAACGTTCTGCTAATACTTTCTGAGCTTTTTTAGGTAATTTACGCCCACTAACTAACGCTTGCTCTTCACCATAAAGTGCAATATTGACATTAAACCAGCCTCGTAATGCGGTTTCATCAAGGCTATTTTTACTCAGCGCTATTTTATAATAACGAAGGGCTTCTTCATTACTATGTTGAACCAAAGCTAACTCAGCTAGATAGTTATAAGCATAAGGATCATCTGGTTCAAACTTAACCGCTTGGTGATATTTTCGACTTGCACCATCAAAATCTCCTCTCTTCATTTTTTTCTCACCTATCTCAAGGTAAGACCAATAACTAGAAGAGCGAATCAATCCATTCCATTTATCTGTATTTCGAAGATCTTTATCGTATTTTTTTGCTTTTTGAAAATAAGATAACGCAGCCTCTTGCTGACCTAAACGCAAATAAGTCATACCTAATGCACCCAAAATTTCAGGATCATTCGGGCGTGCTTTTAATGCCGTAAACAGTTTTTGTTGTGCATTTCGGTAGTGACCACTTTCAAGCTCTTTTAAGCCATCTAATTTAGCCATATAACGTGGATCTTTTCTTAGTTCTTTTTCCTTATCTAATCGTTTCTTTGCGTCTATCCATGCTTTTTTATACTTAGTATTTGATGGGAAATAGCTGGCAAGAATGGCATATTGCAAAACAACATCGTCAGTGATGTATGTATCATCTAAACGAGATAACCATAATGTTCCAGCACTATTACTTACAGAGGGTTCTAAAGAAAGGCGCTGTAATAGCTTCATCGCTTCAGGGTTAGAAGGGTTTCCATGTGAGATATGTTCAGCATAAGCTAATTGGAAATCAGGTACGCCAGGGTGTTCTTTATTCAGTTTTTTTAAACCTAATAATACTCGTCGTTCACGCCCTTCAATTCCTGATTCAATTTTTAAATATTGAAGCTGAATTTCAGGTGTTGGCATACCATTAGGAAACAGTTTTTTTAATCCGGTTAATGCCTGTTTATTTCGTCCAGATCGGGCTTGTAGCATAATTTGCTGATATGCCGCCTTGTTATCACCATAAAGCGAAAGTACATCATTAAGTTGTCTAGTTACTTTTGATTTTGGATGCTTTTTCTGTAATTTTTTTAAAATTAACGTCGCTTGTTCAACTTGACCTGATTTAGCCAAGTATTGTGCCTGAAAACTGAGTCCCTCAGCGTTTTCAGGATCAATAGCAAATAACCGCTTCAACGTAGTTTGCGTAATATCAGGACGATGAAGTAACTGGGCATAAGTTAATTGTTTAATTAACCATGCTTTAGATTGAACCTCAGATACATCTTGTTGAAAATCAATTGGTTTATGATTATTGATATCTCGACTCAATGATACGGCAGAAACTGGTGATGCATACATAGCCCCCAGCACAGCAAAAGAAACAATTTGTTTAAGGCTGTATTTGCTTACTGACATACATTAACCCACTTAGGAGTAACGCTACCATCATCATTAAAAGAGTACAAATCTTGATACCAACCAAGACCGAATAAAGTCAGCACACTATTATAGTAATAATCACTTTCAATTTTCGGCAATTCTGTTTGGATCTTCTTCTCATATTCAACAACATGTGTATTTGAATCTAACGAAGATAATAAAGGCAAAATAGCCGCATTCATTCCGACGCCACCTTGATTTTTACCTTTGCCTGTTAACACATTTATTGTCTCAGGCATCCCTTTATTTCTTTCTATAGCGCGCAGTAATGGCTTCATTTTACCAAGTAACAATGCTTTATTAGGATCACTGTTTGGTAGCATTCCTGCCCACAAATACACTCTAATTGCATTATAGCTGCCAACACTTTGGGTCTTTGAATCTTTTTTAAATTGAGTTTTATCCCACTCAACCCAATCAGGACTATAGCCTTTTGGTATGGTTTCCTTTAGTAATCTTGCACTTGATTGATACAGTTCAGACCATTGGTAATTAGGGAAAACCGTATTCATTCGAGTTAGCAACTGCAATGGAACGTAGCTCGGATTTAAACGCACATGATTTTTACCTAATACAAATCCTACTTTACCCGGTAATAATACCGTTCCAAGACCTGACACTTTGATGGTCTCTTCACGTAAAATTCGGCTTGCCAATAAGTGCCCAAGAGATTGGTAATAATGGTTATCCCACAACCTTCCCGCTTCAAGCAAACTATAAGCTATCCATAAATCCGAATCAGCTGCTGAGTTTGAATCTAAAATACCTTGCAAACCATCAGGCTGCGTTCCCCATAACCAAGCAGGGAGTTGTGCTGTTAAGTCTCCCCCAGCTAAATGCAGTTCAGTCCAACCAAGTAATTCATCAAATGTCTTTTTATCATTCGCAATTAATGCAAAAAATAGAGCATAAGATTGGCCTTCTGATGTCGTAATTGAGCGAGGGTCACTGTTATCAACGACTCGACCATTCTCTATGTAATGTTGTTTAAAGCTATTCCATTGCCCCCACTCACACTGGTTTTCTTTTGTTAGTGCGGTTGATGAAACGATTGGGGTTGCGTAATTTTCATCTTGAGCAATAGCTGAAGAAGAGCAAGTTAACGTGCCAATTAATAGACTCAATACCGTTAATTGCATTTTCATTATTCATCTTCCTCTGTGTTTAAACGTTTTTTGGCGATACGGCGAAGCACTCTAAATAAAATAATTGTCACCATTACGACTAATAATGCGGCAAGCAAAGCCATCACCAACGGGTGTTTTGAAAAGTGATACCAAATCAGCTGAGAGATCGGTAATTCACCTACGTAGTAATGCTCTCCTACATTAAAACTTGCCACCTCATCATCTCGTAAGGTAATAACAGAACCAAACATAGCCGACACTTTACCGCTGTCATTTAAGGCTTCATTTACTAATGCGAAAGATTCCGGAGTTTGGGCTAATACACTCACAATGGTTCGCTGCGAAGTATAGGGTGATTCCATACTAGTGATAGCTGCAAAATTACCCGTTGTATTAATGCTGACTGAATCAGAAATTTGTTGGTTCTTTCCTGATGATGCCCCCCAAACTTTCTCTTTTTGAGATTCATTTTTACTTGGTAATTGAACAATGCGGTTCGATGCGACCAATTGAATATTTTCAATTTTTTCTTTGTTTATCGACGCTAATTCGGGAGTCATCCCTATCGTTAAAATGTCTTTATTTTCTAATTCACTTTCATTCCACTGATCAGTTAAAGCTACATTTAATACTGAATAACCAGTATGAGAACCAAATACCCCCATCATATTAACGAAAGTCTGAACCTCTTCTGTACTTGGTTGTTTAGGTAACACAACTACGGTTTCTGACAGATCGGCCATTCGTGTAAATGGATAGCCAGAATTGGCAAAAGCGCGCATATTCGGCATTTCAATATAATGAGAGAATCCTGAAAAATCGATGGTCGAATCAGAGTTGATGACTGCATAATTTTTACTTGGCTGCATAGTTTGACATTGATCTTTACCACCAACCGATGAAGCAAATCCAAACTCAAATTTCACTTCATTTTTACTACCAACTTGGAAAGCAGGAATACGAACCACTTGACCATTACCAAGCAAATCATCATCTAACAAAGGGAGTCTCAAGTGAGTATTGTCATTGGATTCACCCGAGGTATTTAAATTAAACGCTTTTACAAATTGATTATTAACGCTCAAGCTCATTCTAGAGCCTGAGTTATCCATCAATGGTGGTGTATAACGATAATTTAAATCAAATGGAATGCCGTTACTTTGCCAAGTGAATAAATCAGGTGGCAATCTAAAGTGAAGAGAAATTGGCGGTGGATTTTGCCCTTCAACTTGTAATGTCATGCCTTCAGTTAACAGTTCTGATAACGCAACAGGTCTGTCTGTATTTATCCAATTAGGTGCATCATAAAGAGTACGAGGAACTAATTGTTTTGCTGAATTAATTTTTGCCGACGGTCCTGTTAGCAAATCTTGCCCTAGTGCCAACCCTTTTACTGCGGTAATTAAGTCATCGCTGTCTCTACCCATTATCAACAACAATTTAACGTAAGGATCCGTAGGATGAGAAATCATTTGAATACGTGGTCCATCTGCATCTGGAAAATCACGTAAAAAATCAGGTTTGCTATCATTGGTAATGAAAACAATAGCATCATTTTTTGGTAATTGATCTTCTAAAACAGGGAAACTCGCTCCACGCCATTGAGCTAATGCACCAAAATAGGACGAGGCAATACCTGCGGCTTTAATTTCATTAAGATCAAGCTTCTCGCCAAACACCATTGGTAAATTGACATGCTTCATGTCTCTTGAATCAAAAAATGGCGCTGGCAATAAACTTAAATCGTTATTAATTTTTGTTTTTTGAGTCGCTAATGTAATCGTACTTTGAGAGCTGATTTCCGTCCAAATACTATTATCATTTGGATTACTACATGACATAGATGCATTACCAACCAATTCAAATTTTAGTTGGTTAAAATCGGTGAACAAACGCGGATCGAGCTCAAGATCAACATTCCCTTTCTGGCCTTGCATACCATCAGAAATAGCAACAACCCCAGCCAATTGATTATTAAAATATACCTTGATATGTGAAACCATAGAAAGTAAGGCTGGTGATGGCGTAAAATCAAAATGAAGAGAAGCTTTAGACACAACCTCATCTAAACGTGAACCAAAACCAATATAAGCAGTACTTTCACTCCCCTGCAATCGGATTGATTCTTCATAACCAAGATCACCAAAACTGAACGTTTCTTTCGTAATAATTGAAGATGCTTGTGATGTTTGTATTATTCCATTTTGTAATGGGGCATTGTCATTATGATCCGTAGCCATTGATGCATTTGCACCCGAACTCATAAGACCTATTGCTACTGCAAGAACGCTTATTTTTGTTTTAATCGACATAACTGATTGCACTCTGAAAATTGACTTTTTTTGGTTTAAATGTGAGTAAGAACTCACTTGTTATAGTTATTAGTTTTACGATAGTTCGCACCGTTTTAGGGCTATAAGCTATTGTGTTTTTGTATCCTTTTGCCCCAATTTTAAATACGCTGAGCATGCTGGATAACGGTTTGTCGCTTTGATAACTTTTCTGCCATTTGCTCCATACATCTGCACGAGCAAAAGTACATTGCACATAATCTATGTTCTGTTGTTTTGTTAATGGATCTAATTGCAGACCTAATGCTTTACCGTTGCTGTAAGTCACTTTTGTTGGGAACACAAAATGATGTTCGCCTCTCTGTAAAGCAATATTCAATGCATGGCCTGATGGCAAATCAAGTGATGTGGGCAATTCAACACGTAACCCACCTAATGAAAAATCTTTAATATCACAACGAACTTTATGACTAGAAGGCAAATGTATAGACATTGGAATATTGACCACCACGCGGTGATCTTTTCTTACTTGCTTTGATTCTTCAGCAACAGCCACAGCACCACCAAGTATCAATAAATTGTAGAAAACCCACAACAAATTCACTACGACGCTGCCCAACTCATCACTTGGTCCCCACCCTAATCGGTAAAGACCAAAGCCGATCCCTAAAATATTAAGAATAACGAGCAACCAATAAGGCTTAGAAATAGACCAGTCGTAATGCGTTTCCTCAATTAACCCACCTTTAGCAGTAACGTTAAACGTACCTTTATGCGGAGCAAACAACGCGACAGTCGTTGGTCTTGCGATATACCATGACAATACAGTTTCATACACTTCGCCCCAGAAGGAATAACGATATTCCCCCTGCATTCGAGAGTTCGTCATACTTGCGTGAACCATGTGGGGTAACACATATAAAATGATCGCTAATGCTGGTGCATAAATAATATATGTATGCATAAGCAAGAAAACTAATGGTGCAAGCAAAAAGATAATACGGGGAATTCCCGACAAAAAATGCAGCATGGCATTGGCATAACACAACCGTTGTTGCCACTTTAGGCCTTTACCTAATAATGGGTTGTCCACCCTAAAAATCTGAGCCATACCACGAGCCCAGCGGATCCGTTGTCCTATATGAGCAGATAAAGTTTCAGTTGCTAATCCAGCTGATAACGGTTTTCTCAAATACGCAGAACTGTAACCTAATCGGTGCATTCTTAATGAGGTATGTGCATCTTCTGTTACGGTTTCTACCGCAATACCACCAACCTCTTCTAAAGGCTCTCAACGTAATACGGCACATGAACCACAAAAGAAAGAGGCATCCCATAAATCATTACCATCTTGAATTAAGCCATAAAACAAGCTTCCTTCATTTGGTACAACACCAAAGTTAGATAAGTTTCTTTCAAATGGATCCGGAGAAAAGAAATGGTGCGGAGTTTGAATTAAACCCAGCTTTTTATCCTTTAAAAACCACCCCATTGTTAATTGGAAAAAAGCACGAGTGGGAATATGGTCACAATCAAAAATGGCAACAAACTCACCAGAAGTTTGCTTTAGTGCATAATTAATATTACCCGCTTTAGCATGCTCATTCGTTGGTCTACGGATATAGCCAACTCCCACTTCTTTTGCGAATTCTTTAAATGAATCTCTTTTTCCATCATCAAGAATAAAGATATTCAACTTTTCTTTTGGCCAATCAACACCTAAAGCCGAGTAAACCGTTGCTCGAACCACATCCAAATCTTCATTATACGTGGGGATCATCATATCAATCGTTGGCCACAGTGATTGATCTTCTGGTAATGACGCAGGTTGTCGATTTAAAGGCCAAATATTTTGAAAGTAACCGAGAATCAGAACAATCCATGCATAGGTCTCTGCCATTAAAAGTACACAGCCTAAAAATAGAGCTAACGGATCATCCCAATTTAATGAAGAGGTATATCGCCACCAGATATAACGACATGAAACTGTAACTGACAATGTGATCAGCAATATAGTTGGAAACTTACCCGGCATACGTCGGAACATCATACCAAGAGACCATAAAGCAAAAATAAAAAACGCTTGGGCCGTTAAACTAAACGGAATGGTGAAGCACAATAGAGCAAGCGTACAAACAACAAAGCCAATGATTATATTAATCACGCGTTCACTAAATATTGAATTGCGTTTCTCAGAGGTCTTCTTCCTTTTCAACTCACCGTGTTTAGAGTAATCCTCTAACCATGCCACAATAGAAGTAAGCCCTTTTAAAGGAAAGTAGAAAACACGATTAATTTGCGCCCAAATATAACTAAGCCATTGACCTAAAGACACATTTTTAGTCATTCTCTTTGGTTGAACAACACATACAATCCAAATCAATTGAATGAACATTCGCAACGGGTCAAAAAGCTTTAATTGCGAGAAATCAATCTGTGGAAATAAGTAATACGGTAACTTCCAGCTATTAACACCTGAAATAATGGGTTTTAGAAAACAAAAACAAATCACAAACCATAAAGACAATACCAACTGGCTAAGGTTAGTCGGTACTTTATTTTGAGTGTAAAAATTCAATTGCAAACGAAACTCTCGAACGAATTTCGGTTGAAACAAAAATGAAAGCCAGCCAAACATAGATTATTTACCTTCTATCGCTTTCGTCGAAAAATGAGTTAATAACCAAAAAGCTAATTCATTAATACCCTGAGATATTTGACTATGCGGAGCATAATTGAGCACTAAGCTAAGTTGTGAGCAAGCGTCTGGCACAGCAGTATCAAAGTGTAAGAACATAGGCAAACACTGTTTATCTAATTCATATTTAAGAACCAGTGATAAATCAACACTGTTATCGCTTTGTGGCTGATAGCCATTAATCAAATAATAAGGTTTGTAAAGTGCTTCAAACCGACGAAAAATAGCATTCTGTTGAATATATGCGTAATTTTGTATGTCGGGTTTTGTAACACACAACACCATATCTGCACTATTTAATAATGCGTCGTAACTTTCATCAAGATCATGAACTATTGGTAGTAAAATAATTTGCCACATATTTGTTAGCTCAGGTTGAATAGGAAATATATCCAGTAAACCTGTAGATGTACTCAGCAATTTTTGTTGAAATAACAATCTCTCCTCTAACGTTAATCCGCCATAAGGAATAAATGAGAGAGAATTCGGCGTCATATAAGCTGCATTTTTCCATGACTCGCCATTAAGCCATCGTTTAGCCCAGCCATCTTGAACCGACAGATCCATCGCAAAATGAAAACGCATTAAATTTTCAGAGCGAGCATCTATAACATGAACATTTTCTTCATTTAACTCTAATGCTTGAATTAAATTAGCGGCAATAGTCGTTGACCCACTACCACCACGAATACCAGTAATTATTATTCTTTTCATAACACAGATACTTTATTGAGCTTTTTATCACTAATTTTATTTTTGATTGTATTATCCGTACTATTTTGACTTTCAGATAATAAATCTAATGCTCGCCATGATTTTTTAATTTTATGATAACGTTCATTTTCTGTGAGCTCATTATATGAACGTTCATTAGTATCAAAGGCTGAAAATAAGTCAGTAATATCTTGGCTAAAATGACTAGAGATAACCTATTCCTTAGTGGATATTGAATCCAAATTAATTTAACAATTAATTCTATTACATATACCTATAGATATAATACTCAACATTTGTATCATCTTTGAGAATAGGTGTTATATTTGTACAGTAAACTTTTAAAGGTAAATACATACCAAAAAAAAGAATATAAGATAATTCTCTTAATCTAGAATTTAAAATAAAAACAATATCACGTTGTTCTTATTTTGTTATTAAAATAATCAGAATAATATATAATTATAAAGATACACAATGAGTAAACGTCATGCCGCAAAGCCTCAAAAATACTGATATTAAAGAGAAAAAATTAAGATCAAGTATATATATATCAACATTTAGCAACCGTACACTACTTATCAGCAATGTTAATATATTGATAAAAAATGATAATCAAAATACATTTATTTGTTTTTCTCCACTTGAATTATTCACAAAATCATTAGAAGATGAGTTCATATATTTATTTAAATCAAATTTAAGTAAATATTGTGAAAACATATTTTTCGCCAAAAATAAAAGCATTACTTCATTAAAATCATTAGCTAATGATATCAAGAAATTACAATTCAAAAAAAATAAATCCATAACAATTACAATGCCAGATAACATATTTGCAACATCGAGTGAGCGTGATGTTATTTCATTTATAAAAGAGTTAAGGTTTTTGTCCATTGTAAAAAATGCAACCATAAGCCTGTTTATTTATGGGCGAGATGTACACTTAATAAAAAAATCAATGACGCAACATCCTAATCTATGTGCTGGCTATACTAATTACCAAAGTATTGATAAAAATACATATTTGGAACATATATATTACTGGGGATTAAATACAGGCATGAATGGAGAGAGTGAAACTTACCACTCTATCAATAACAACGCCCCTAAAAAATATGACACTGTACAAGTACAACACCCACACTCTAATCTTGATGATGAAGATACCGTTTATATTGCAAAAACAGCCATTGAATACGGCTACAAAATACCAGATACAATGATCTATGCCTCAACAAATTCTGAGTTAATAAGCAGCTTACAGGCGGTATCAAAAGCAGCAATTGTCTTAAGTTGTTCAGATCAAAGCTGTGTTTCTCAACTAGGAATTCAAACTTATCAATTACGTCAACAACACGGACAAAACGTTAAAATAATCATTAAAGAAATGAAACCATGCTTACGTTATGCTGATGAAATGTATTTATTACAAGCAGGTATTAACTTAATTGTGCATTTTGGAACTCGTTTTTCTAGAATGCAAAGCAGCATTGAAATGTTAAAAGGTCAAAGATTTACTCGACCATTACCAAGTTCAGTTGAAGATCTTCTTAGCTTCCACAGTGAAACAGCTACTGTGAAAGGCTTTATTAATGCTCTTGACTTCATTAATTACACCAAAAGTTTCCTACCACAATTAGAAGCAGTACAAACCCAATTTGCATTAATCAAGTTGGAATGTCTTCCCAATATTAACGTTTCTAATTATTTATCAATGTGCAGTATTCAAAGAGAAGGCGACATTATGACCATCAGCCGAAACTCTATGTATTTATTTTTGCAAGGTGTGCGAATTAATGATCTTGCTACTGCACTGCACAACATTTTTAAATTACCTATTCAAGATATCTTTCTCAGTGAAACAAGCTTCACCTCAATAGGTCGAATTGAACATGAATTACAGCACATTGGTGAGAATGACATTGATATAGAAGACTTTTCTTCATATGAAAACAAAAAAGTAGAAACACTACCAACAATTCCGCAATCAACTTCTCTTGCCATACATAAACCGTTGGATTTTTAATACCATGAATATTCAAGATTTTATTCTTACTGCTGTATTCAGTGGTCTAATTGGCCTTATTATTGGCTACTTTTTGCGTGATCTTCTCTCTTTATTGTGGCGATTCTATATAACTAAAATCCGCCAACCAAAGCATCTAATTCAGTATCATTTTGAAGATATACAAGCTCATTCCTCTCCTACTGCGACAAGAAAAGGAAGCTCAAAATAATGAATACACGCTCATCTCAACACACTTTGAATGGCCTTGGTTGGTGGAATATTTATTTCATTATAAAAATTGGGCTGTTCTTACAAGGTACCATTGATTTTCATCCAATCGAAAACTTTGCATTAGTGGCTTTTTTACTGCTCCCAATACGCCATAAAGTACTGAGTGTTATTCGTCAGTGCCTTGCTGTACCTTTTGGTTTATGGTTAATGCATTATGATTCGTTTTTACCTCCATTAGACCGTTTATGGAGTCAAATGGGTCAATTATTACAATTTAATCTCAGCTATTTAATTGAATTAGCCTCGCGATTTGTATCGTTAGAAACACTACTTGGCTTATTTGTATTAATTTTTGCTTATTATTTTTTAAATCAGATATTTCGTATCTCAGTATTTGTTGTCATTACCTTGGTCGTCATTAGCCTTCCTTCTGGTTTATTTAGTAGCCAACCCAATGCGGTAGCTAACGTTTCTCCACAACCAGAGATCGCACAAACCACGCAAATTTCCGATAATCAAGTGGATGAAACAGGAGCAGTAAATGACGCGATATTAAATAACGCAAAAGATCTCTTTTTTAGAAACGAAGCACAACGCAGAGTCAGTTTTCCAACAGAATCACCATCGACTGACTTTGATCTTCTTTTCTTAAGCATTTGTTCTGTTGCTTGGGATGATATTGAAATTGCAGGCTTAGAAAACCATCCTCTATTTAAAGAGTTTGATGTTATGTTTGATAATTTCAGTGCAGCGACCTCTTATAGTGGTCCTGCAGTTATTCGTCTATTAAGAGCCAGTTGTGGACAAGAGTCACATCCAGAATTATTCAAAGCTCCAGCATCGAAACAGTGCTTCTTATTTGATAACTTAGCGAAACTTGGATTCCAAGAAAACCTTTTATTAAACCACGATGGTAAATTTGATGACTTCCTTGGTTTATTAAAAGAAGATGGAGATCTAAAAGCACCTTTAATGTCTCAAGCAGGGTTAACTCAGTATCAATCTGCATTTGATGGTTCACCGATTTATCGAGACAAAGATGTATTAAACCGTTGGTTAGATAAGCGTGAAAAATCACAAGATGGACCTACAGTTGCATTGTACAACACCATATCTCTACATGATGGTAACCGTATCATTAAAGCCAGTGGTAAAGTCGGCCTAGTCAGTTACAAACTGCGACTAAAAAACCTATTAGATGATTTATATGGCTTCTTCCAAGAACTCAAAGCATCAAATCGTAATATTGTAGTGATGTTAGTTCCCGAACATGGTGCTGGTATGCGTGGAGATAAAATGCAAATTGCAGGTATGCGTGAAATTCCATCATCAACCATTGTTCATACACCCGTTGGAATGAAGATCTTCGGTCAAGGTATGACACGGGTTGGTAATACCGCACATATCTCTGCACCATCAAGTTACTTAGCGGTATCAACGTTAGTGAGTCGTATTATTGAAGAAGACATATACGCAACTAAAACATTTAATACAGCAGAGTTAGTAAAAGACCTCCCTATAACAAAAATGGTAGCACAAAACTCTGGAACTACCGTCATGGAATACAATAAGAAACCTTATGTATCCCTTGATGGCACAACATGGTCTGAATACCCAACAAAATAAACTAACAAAAAAGCCCAAAGTAGTTATTCATACTTTGGGCTTTTACATGCTTACCAGTAAATTTTTAATTTATAGCAATGCACTATTCACTTTAATGATTAACTTCTTCACTGCCGCTGGCATATTATTGACAGCCACAAGAGGACGATGAGGTTGTTTAGGATTAAAGATAATAAACTCGCCTTTAACTAGCGTCACAAATTGCTCATCTTTTACATCATTACTAAAAGCGATGTCTTTCTCTTCTAAATAATCGTCCTCAATAGAAATTAATGGATACTCACTGTAACCAAACGTCTCACTGCCTTCTAATAACAGCTGTACATCTAGGTATTTGTGATGAATTTCAGAACGGCGGTTTTCTTTTAACTCTGTTTTATCATCAACAATAAAATACACCGACTCATCATAGGGTAATGGATAATTACCTACCGCGGTATTTTGTGCTGTTTGCTCTTTTACGTATTGAATTATCTCGATAATCACAGGATGTAAATCTGCCCCTTGAATATCTTCACTCCATTTACCTATAAACACGATGACCTCGAATTAATGCGTTTAATTGAAGCAAAATAGTAGCATGAGTTATTCATATGGGTAAGCTATAATCAGCACAGTAATTCATTGATGATACTCAAAAAAGGGACTTCATGGCTAAGCAAAACCCTATTTATCTTATTCGTGTATACGCAGCAAAAATGCTAATCGAACATGCAATGAAGCATTATGGATTAAGTCATTCAGATTTTAATATGCCGAGTGATTTATTTAATTATGAATTAAAGTTAATGCCCTTACGTGACTTTGAAGCCTTACTTTGCAAAATAGAAACATTAACTCAAGATCCTGCTTATACTGCCAAATTATCTCAATCAACCAACTTGAAGCAATTTGGGCCATTCGTACAATTAATCGCAAGCTCAACCAACCTTGGTATGGCGATCAAGCGAGTAAACACCATTCACAACGCTATCCAATCCGGCGTTCAAGTAAACATGTTACTTAGTGGTTCTATTGCCAAATGGCGTCTCTTAAGCCCTACGACACTACCTCAAGCAAGAATTCATGAAAGTATTATTGCCGCAGGCTCTTTCTTACGTTTACTCAAATTATTTCACGGTGAAGATTACCAACCTATCGCTATCCATTTAACGGGGACACCTACAAGCCATCAAACCGAAATTGAATCCATTTTTAATTGCCCTGTGAAATGGAATTGCCCAAATACACAAGTTTGGTTTCCGGTCAAAGACATCACCTGTCCAAGACGTTTCGAATTACCGACATCACAAGTAAAGGCTTTTACTGTTGAACAAGCAATGAGCTACATGTTGATTCCGCAACCCCATGACATTTTAAAAGTTGTTTTTGAATTAACTAAATATGCCTTATTTTATGGCTACCCAACCCTTGAGTTTGTGGCTGATAAAGTCGGTCTAAAACCACTGACATTACAACGTCGCTTACAAGAACAAAGCATTTCATTTACTAATATTGTCCATCACAGTGTGTGTGACGAAGCGATTGCATTAATGAATACTCAATTGAATATGGATGAGATTTCACAACGTGTCGGTTATAAAAATACCGCTTCTTTTTCCGTTGCTTTTAAACGTATGTACGGCGTAACACCACAACAATACCGACTAGAGTATATTTAAAACACATTACACCACATTTAAAAAACATCAAATATTTACAAAAAATGATATAAACAAATACTAAACATCGAGTTTTTTCCAATTTAGCTACATGATGCTCGCCCATTATTATTTAGGTGAGTCATTTATGAGTTTAGTCAGTATGCCGTTTGTTGGTTCTGGACAAGATTTAGGGTTACATATCGCAGCAAGCGTCGTCATGATAGGAAGCATAGTCGCTCTTGGTTATGGTTTTTGGAAACTTCATGAATTACCAATTAACAAAGCACATAGCAAACAACATCAACAAATTGGTCTTATTACCGCCCTCACATGGATAGGTTTTGTTTGGCATTGGGTGTGGGTTCTAGCCGTTATTTGTGCCTTTGTTGATGCAGAAAAAGCCTTAATTAAAGTTCGTGATATTTGGCGACAACCTCCAACCATTGAATCATCGACACAAGAAGAATTGACGGCTAAATCAACGCAAGAGGAGAATCATCATGCTTGAGGGTTTAGCGGTATGGGCGCTATTTATATACCTACTTAGAATGGTAGGTATGCCTTGGAATAAATTTACTCAAGCTTTTGCTTATATTGGTGGCGGCTCTTGGTTGCTATTTGTATGGGCAGGGTTACTCAATTATACCCCAATGGATCTTTCTGGTGGTTCTGTTGTTCAATCACCACACATCCAGTTACGTCCTGCAAGCACTCAAATTAAAGGCACAGTAAAAGCCATTCATATCGAGCCAAACCAAGAGGTCAAAAAAGGACAGTTGGTTTATGAACTCGATGATGAGCTTTACCAAATTGCGCTAAATAAAGCAGAAGTTGCTTTTGAAGCAAGTGAAGTGGCATTAGCGGTAGCAAAACAAAATGTAAAGCTAGCCAACCAAGCAATTACTGCTTCAGAAAGTGATATTGTGGTCAGTCAAAAACAAATTGAAGCGAAAAGCCAAGATTTAAAATACAAAAAACTGACACTGCAACGTTACGTTGAGCAAAATCGAAAAGTAAAAAATACCATCACACAAAGTGCGTTAGATGAACAAGGTACACTTGTTTCTATTGGTGAAATTGAAGTTGCTAGTGCCATTGCTCAACTTGATAAAGCGAAGTTAGCAAACGAAAAAGCTCAGCTTGATTTCGACAATGCAAAATTAGGCGTTAAGGCAAAAAAAAGTGAATTAGCCAGCGCACAAGAAAACGTAACACAAGCACAATGGAACTTGGACAATACGAAAGTTTATGCACCAGCAGATGGTTATGTTACCAATTTTATCTTACGTGAAGGTCAATACGTTGGAACCGTTCCTCGTATGCAAATGTACACCAATGAAAAATACGTATTAATGCGCGTAAATCATCAAGCTATACGTAATGTAAAAGTTGGGCGTCCAGCAGAATTCTCAAGTGCGGTATACCCAGGAAAAGTATTTGTTGCTGAAGTAGAAGGTATTGTTGAAGCAACTGGTGAGGCACAAGCAAACCTATTAGGTCGAGAAACCAATGTTCGTCAAACTACAGGGTTAAACGTCAATAACAAACACCATTTTGTACGTTTAAAACTCCAAGAAGACCAAGGATATGATATTCCTGTTGGCTCGGTTGGCTTAGCTTGGGTATCCGGTGAAAAACCAATTGGGTTCATGGCCTTTTTAGATGTAATTCGTGGCATCATCATTCGTATGAAATCACAAATTTACTTCTTCTATTCACTATAAATACTCTCGTTTTGCCCTTCCGCTCAATTCTCTCGATCGGAGATTATGAAAGCAAAAAAAATTAAGTGTACAATTCAATGTACACTTAATAACCCAATAACTAAGAGTTGTCACTAATAAATTAGTTACCATTATCTCTTGAAGATAGATCTTCTTCTTTTAAATGATAATCCCAAATCCAAGGACTTAATTCATAAACCTTATCGGAATATACGTTACCCTTATCACACAATTTGTGTTGGCCTATAATTCTAATTGGTAACTTATTTGTATATGATTCTTTAATTATATCATATTGATATTTAGATACTGGTGATGAAACATCAACTTTCCATACAAGGTTATTCCAATCTATTACACAACTTTCAAAAATTGATATATCATTTAAAACATTTATTCGAAAAGCTAAATATGAATCATCATCTCCTCCTGAACGAATATATAGCTCATCAACTGTACCATACACATCGTTTGCAGCACTCACTGATGTTGATAAAAATGACATTATCAATAATAGTTTGTTTATAAATTTCATTATACTTCCTCATAAAAATTTAATTAAATCCAAGCGAGAAACCTGAATCATGGGAATGATAACCATTCTCATAAAATTGTACATAGGAAATCAGTCATTATGATTATAAATAATAATTATTAATTAAACTTAAGTAATAATACATATGCATTTGTTAAAATAAGTTATTCGAATAATGAGCACTTCACTAAGTTCTTAAAAAAGGAATTAGGCACTTTCTAGTGGCAACTATACCTATAAGGTTTTAGATAAAAATAACTGTATTGGGTTTTATCTTGGATATTAAAAGCCCTCTTTAGATAAACCATCTCATTCAGTTCTTCTTAAATGCTTAACAAATAGCTATGAGATAGCTATTTCTACTCAAATATCAGAAACAACAAAAGCTCGACAGAACATATTTACATATACAATACTTAACAATTGAAAATATATCACTTTTTGACAATTATAAAATCACCTATATTTGAGGTGTATACTTCAGGAGAATGTTTTAAAATACAACACCACCTAACATTGTATATGTCTGTTATAATTATTAAAAAATAACAACAAGCTGCTTCAGTTATAATACTTTCTTACTTCAACACAGTTTAATAACTTATTAGTAACTGTTTACTTCTTTGATAAAAAGAGAATGCCACTTTAAAAGATTGACACCTTTTTATGAATTTCATATGTGTTGAACTTATTATTACCTGTAATTAAATGACAAATCTTCATATAATTTTTATAATGAAAATCCCAAGTGTAATATCTCATTCATAAAATTGAAATAAATAAGCAGTAAATTCCTCTTATAAATACCTTATCTTTTATATTAACGGTTGAATAATGAAGAATACAATAATTATTTTTACAATATTTATAGAAACTCTTACACTAGCGCATGCTAAGGACACTTTAAAATCCTATACTTCATCACTTCTAGAACTCGATAATCATGAAGCTCGAATAAAAAAAATCCGTCTAATTTATACAATAGAGAATGTTTGGAACCAATCTTTACAGCCAAACGGCACAAAAGAACTCAAGTTACGTCTAACTGGCGGTTCTGGCTTTGATATGACAAACATACCAAACAAAAAGGAAATCTATGGTTTTTCAATGGGGGCAGACTACCGTTACTCTATACCTACAGCTTTCAAGTTGATCATAGAGTATTCAAATGGAGCAACATTACGTCATATAAACCATGCACCTGAAAATAGTATTTCAACAACCTCTGTTAGCCAATCTTTAAATTTTAATCTAGGGTTTTCACTATCTCAAAGTCCACCAAGTATCAACGGTGGAGTTTCATGGAGAAACAGAATAACATACGAACAACCAGAATTTCAAACTATCACCGACTTTAATCAACATAATGAAAGTGTAAGCTGGTTAATAGAAAACCAAACAATCCGAAATCACACACCACCGAAAGATTGGCTGCTCTATCATTGGACTAGTTGTAACAACACTAATTTGATTGAATATGACGATTTACCTATTGTTATGCGCTCTGATTTTAAACCGCAAGTAGGCATTGTATATCGAAAAAATAATATACAAAATGAAAACACTACCGAAATTAAACTATTTTCTGGATGGCGTAAAACTAATTATTACTTTGGCAGAGATTGGTGTACTTGGCATACTAAAACAGAAGACACATGGACAAATCAAAAAGATCACCATCAATGGACAGAAAGCGTCCGACTTATAACAGTTGGGTGGTTCGACAATTTATACTATTAATTATCATATAAAAAAAACAATAGGCAACTAAATGAAAAACAAAATAATATTTTTAACATGTGGAATAGCAATTATAATGACTACTTTCTACTTAAAAGCAACATACAACTCTAATCAATTACCGAAAAACACATCAACTAAATCTGAAATAAAGAAAAATATAAATACAACAAATACGAATTCCACTGGATTTTCTAATAAAAGAGATACCCCTCCACCTCCAACCAAACTTGTAAACTCTTGGTTATCCCTCCCCCTAAATGACCTAAGTAATGACTTATATAACTTCATTGAAAAAGAGAATATAATTTACATCCACACCTCAGAACTCCCTCTTTATGATAAAGAAAGTCAACTATACAATTTTGTTAAAGATGGTTTCATTATTCTATTTGATAATACAGAAAAAAATAACATCAAAAATGAAGAAAATATACATAAAACCATTTCAAAATTTTTTGGTACAAGTTCTAAAGGGGATGTTATACTAGCAGTAGCAATAAAGAAAAAAAATGGAGGATTTCATTATTTAGTACTACCTTTGATGAAAAACAAAACAAAAAACTTAATAAATGACATTAAATACTCCGTTGAATATTTAAAAACAGAGTATAAAACTGTGATATTAAATACAAGATAAAATTAATAGTAAAATAGCTCCTACCTCTAAATAGAATCTATCCCAACTTAGCTCCTCCCAATATAAAATCTAATTAATGATAATTACTCTAACTACCATCAAGCTTACAGAAACACTAAAATATATATTACTACAAACATAAAACCTCACGACAATTAAGATTATCTACACTCCCCTTACAATCACCTCCAAAAATATTAATAATTATTATGTATATGTTTTTTATAAAATATATAAAATCTGCGCTTTAAACTTTCATAGGGCATTTTATGTATAGAATTATTATATTTTTGCTTTTTATTTCTTTTTCAACAAAAGCTACCAATAATATCAACGAGAGAAACTCTGGTTACTACCTCGGTGGTAAATTAGGCTCAACTCTCTATAAAAATGCATGTGGTGATGAGTCTCTCGAATGTCATAACCTACAGACATCACTTGGATTTTTTTTAGGTTATAGATTTAGTGATACACTTTCAATTGAAGGTGGATATAACGACTTAGGAAAAGTTAAAGCTAATTATATTTCACTTTCAGGAACGCAAGAAATTGCAAGTTACTCAGCTACAGTTAAAGGGTATGAATTCGCAATTAAATCTGATATTTACCACAATAATAACTCATTATTTTTCTCAAAGCTCGGTGGATATTATTGGGAAGTCGAAAAAAAAGGAGATGAGATCATATTTTCCGTTAATGAAAAAAATAAAGGAACTTCCCTAGCATTAGGAGTCGGCTATGAATACCTTTGGACAAAACATCTATCCACACGTATAGAATATCAATGGTTTAATAATGTAGGTGGGCGTAATACAGGCGGAAGCGACATAAACAATATTAGCTTAGGTCTTAGCTATCACTTTTCAAGCCAATTAAACCCAAAAGGTGCTTCTTCCATTATAAAGAAAAAATATTTTAAAAATGCCAATAAAAACGAAAAAATAAACATTTACTTTAATTCAGACTCTTACGCACTTACAAACAGTCAAGAGAATAAGCTAACTTTATTATTAAGCTACTTAAAGAAAAATAATAATATAAGAATATATCTTCATGGACACACAGATAGTACTCATACAGAAGTCTATAATTATGAATTATCAAAAAAAAGAACAGAAACAATTTTACACTACTTTCTTAAATATGGGATAGAAGATAAAAGGTTTAATACCTTCGCTTTCGGACAAACAAATCCAGTTATGTCAAACACGACAAAAAATGGTCGAAAATTAAATAGACGTGTCGAAATTCATTTAGTTCAGGAATAATAATGAAAAAAATAATCATGCTCACCCTATTTTGGGGCTTATTTGCTTGTAATAGTGAAGATACTGGATTACCTGACCAAGCAAATAAAAGTATCCCTCCGAGCTCTTTTAACTTTCACGAAATTTCAGCCTTAACAAATCATGTTAAAACATATATTTTCGAATGGGATAAGAGTAGAAACACGGCTTACTATACCTTATGCGAAAAAAACATTGACTATAAGGATAATTGTAAAATCCTTAAAGATCACATTATTGGAAATTCTGTTATGTATGAATTAAAAACTCTACTAACACCAAAGCTATTAGAAAAAGAATTTTTCATCATTGCGAAAAATGGAAGCAAATCAAGACTAAGTAATTTAAATAGTATAAAGAAAAGTGAATACTTAAAATCAATTGGAATTCTTCAAGATACAAACATAGAGGAGAACGCTTTTTTTGGTCGTTCAATAACATATAGCCAAGAAACAAAAACCTTAGCCATTGGAGCTTTTGGAGCAGCACACTCAAAAGGAAAAGTTTTCATATACAAAAAACAAAACAATTTTTGGGTACAAACATCAGAATTAACTCCTAATGATTTAACTGATGGTGCCCGCTTTGGTATATCAAACGCTTTAAGCAGAGATGGAAAAACATTAATTATTGGTGCAGATTACTATTCAACAGAGGAACCGGGTAGAGTTTATGTATACAAAAATCTAAACAACACTTGGATTCTAGATACAATTTTAACTCAAAATATAAATAGTGATTCATTTGGAAAATACGTGACTATATCAGATAACGGGTTAACTATCGCCATAGCTTCGCCAGACCAAAATAACTCTGTAGGTGCCGCTTATCTTTATACTAAAACAGGAGAAGCATGGTCAATACAAAGTATAAAAGCGTCATATAATGATCCTTACGGCCCTAACCGATTTGGGAGTTCTATAGATCTAAATGCTCATGGAGATATTGTTGCTATTGGCTCACTAGGGGAAGGTCAAACCAATTTAGGTGGAGTATATATCTTTAAAAAAGAAGGAAAAAAATGGACAGAAATTATTAGACTAAAAACTCCTACTCCAACACAAGGAAAGCAATATCACTTTGGGCAATCAGTCTCGTTAGATAATGCAGGTACAACTTTAGCTATTGGTGCTCCAAAAGATAACCTCTCAGGCAGTGTTTATATATTTAAGGAAAAAAATAGCAATTGGTTCCAAGAGCAAAATATTACACTCGATGGTCTACAACCAGAGGATAATTTTGGTTATAGAGTTAAATTAAGTGGAGATGGTGATAATTTAATCGTTAGTGCATTTACTGATGATTCAAGTGCTATATTTTCAGATGATAACTTAACTAAAGATAGTGGTGCTGTTTATTTATATAAAAAAACAAGCAGCTCGTGGATATTTAACGCTTATTTAAAATCACCTTTAAATCAAAAAAATGGTCACTTTGGTTTAGGAATGGACATTAATGATGATGGCTCTCAAGTCTTTATTGGAGCTAAGCGAGAATTTAATCAGCAAGGAAGAGTGTACTTGTATTAATAGTTACTAACTAAAGTTGTAAGTTTATACTACCTATTAAATATAAACTCACCATTCAAGCTGTTAGATCTTACAGTAGACTAAAAAAGGAAATGATAATAAATTGTAATCATTGTTAACATAAACAATTAAGAGGTAAAACATTTATTGACTTTTCTTTCAAACCACTGCTTGTTGTTATAGATAACTCCACTATAACAATTTGATTAAACTACTATATACTTTTACATCGGCTCCCCCCTAAAGTAGTAGTTTTTAGGCTCAGAAAGCCACTGAGCCATTTTTTATAAAACATCTACGGTGCAGAGAAAGTAAAGGTTTTTCCTTTATGAAAATTCTCTGAGCCCCTCCCCCAATTAATGGGGTTACTTTAATAAAGGAAAACATTATGGAAAATGCGAAAGATATGTTCTCTAAATCAAACGAAGGTAGTTTTGATTTTAATGGCGTTGCTTGGTAATTAGCTACTCAAAGGCTAGGTAAAACTAGCCTTTCTTATATGTTTGTACATAGGACTTGAATATGGATAGTCAAGGTTATCATTATTTAATTGATATAGAGTGTAAAAGTCCACATCTCAACAACGAGAAGATTTTAAAAGACAACTTCAATAACATTCTAAATGAATCAGAATTTAATATCGTTGGTTTTTTAGATAAGAAGTTTGCTGGCGAAGGCGGTGTAACAGGAGTATTCTTACTTTCTGAATCGCATCTTTCGTATCACACATACCCAGAAAACAATTACATAAGTATAGATCTTTACACTTGTGGTAAAGATCCAACAAAAGAAGACTTAAACAAAATAAAAAGCATATTTAATCCAATAACCAATCTAAATATTTCACGAGTAAAAAGGGGGATAAATGGAAATACATTTAAGACCACATAATAAAATAAAATTCAATGCTCAATTCCCTATTTATAACTTCTTTTTTCCTAGTCAGATAAATATAGATAAAGATTTAAAATTACTAGATGTCTTATCACATGTAAATCAAGGTATAACAAGCAGAGCACTATATTTTCATTTTCCATTCTGTGAAACTATTTGTTCTTTTTGCCCTTTTACTAAAGGAATATATAAAAGTGAAAATGACATAGATCGTTATGTTTCTGCTATTATCAAAGAAATAAAATTAAAAGCAAAGCTCATTCAAGCTGATAGCGTTCCAGTTGAAGCCATATTTTTTGGTGGAGGTACTCCTTCACTACTTTCTCCAGAGCAAATTAAACGAGTTGGTCAAGCAATAATAGAGCATTTTGACCTATCCAAGCTTAAAGAGTTTTCATTCGAAATAGAAGTTAAAAGCCTAACTTTAAATAAAATATTAGCAATGAAGGCTATCGGGGTTACTCATCCAAGGTTTGGATTACAAACATTCAATAAGGAATGGCGTCAAAATTTTGCACTAACAGCCACTTTAAAACAAATAAAAGCAGCAAGTGAACTTCTTAACGAGAATTTTCATTATGTATCTTTTGATATACTATATGGAATGCATGGTCAGACAATAGAAGAAATAAAAAAAGACCTCGACCTTGCAATTGAACTTAATACAACTAACATCGACATTTATCCCATAGATAATGTAATGACACAAGCTAAGCTACATAAATTAGTTTCACGTAAAAATTACTCCATAACCAAAGCAATTGATAAACATAATATGAGAATTATAATTGACAAGCACATGAGAAAAAAAGGATTCATGCCGCATAATGGACATGGCTACTTTCGAGAAATAGCAACAAAAAATATCGTTTCAAGTAATTACAGCTTTGTATATCATGAACATGTTTACGGTTACTCTGATAAAGATCTAATCGGATTTGGAGTAAATGCAGTTTCATCAATTAAAAATCATGTCATTACAAATATATCAGGACGAGAGGCATATATAAACTCAATCAACAATAATAATATCCCTTGCTCAATATCAAAACACACGGACGTAATGGATTTGGTAAAACCATTACTCTTAAGGTTACCCTATCATGGTGAAGTAGAGAAAAAACGAACTAACTCTAAACAATTACCTGCTGAATTCACCTCTAAATTACGCTCTCTTATTGATTGTAACCTTATAGAGGAAACAGAAGATCTATACAAGTTAACAAAAGAAGGTTGGGAGTGGTACAGCAATATAATGTATTATTTAATGCCTCAGATAGAAAGGAATTATATAAGTCAATTTGTTTATAGTGAACTTAATAAGCCAGGAAAAAACATTGTCGTGGATGAATTAATATATGATTAAAAATTTCTTTAAATTATACCTATCTATTGTTTTTTTTGTTTTCAATGAAGCCAAGTTAATTCTAGGAATAAATAATGCGTAGTGTAACCCTACTTTTAGCCTCAAATTTTCTAACAAAAATAGGTAACTACTCTACAGAAGTTATCATCTTTCTATTTGCGTTAGAACTATCAGAAGAAAACTACACTCTAGTTGGCATTATTTACCTTATTAGATTCATACCATATCTTTTATGTGGTCCTATCGGTGGGTGGCTAGCTGACAGCTTCAATAAAAAGATGCTAATGACTTCTGTCGAAGCGGTCAGATGTATATTACTTATTTCCCTATATCTACTCTTTAATTATCAGATGGTAAGCGTAACCCTGTTTATCCTTATACTTAGCCTTTTAACAATAACAAGAACTGTTTTTCAACCAGCATTCCAATCATCCATCCCCCTATTAGCATCTCAAGATAAACTTGTAAAAATAAACTCAATAAACCAAGTTTTGGAAGAAGTCGGAAGTTTATTAGGACCGCTATTAACAGCGGTAATAATATCAAAGCATAATAAAGAAGCTGTGTTACTTATTGACGCATTATCTTATTTTATTTCTTTTTTCTTAATACTACTTATCCAATTTAATTTCGTAACCAAATCCAAAGTCACATTAAGAAAATTCAGCATTAAAAACGTCTTATATGAAACATTAAATCACTTTAGATATTTAACCAAGTTCAATCAAGACCTAATACAGATTATTGTCAAATCTTCTATATGTATACTCTGTGTCGCATCGTTATTAAGGTTTATTTTACCTGCATATATACTTAATTTAACTGATAGTGAAAAGCTCGTTAGCTATTCTTTTTCAGCTCTAGCATTAGGTACAATTATTGGTGGCCTAACTTTTTCTAAACTACAATTTAAAATAACAGCAGTTAATACAATGAAATCATGGTTATTATATGGCTTATTATTCTTTTCTTTGGCTTTTATAACTAAAATTGAATTTATCATCCTTACACTAGTTATACTAGGGTTCGTTGGAGCATTTGTGGATATTTTTCTGGTATCTTTTATTCAAAAGAGAAGCAATGATAATAATATTGGTAAAAATTTCAGTCTTTTCTCTACACTAGCAAACACTGGAGAGTCTGCATCTGGAATCTTAGGCGGCTTTTTAGCAGCGATTAGCCTAAAATACGCTTTAGTTATATTATCAAGTTTTGTGATCATCACACCACTTGTTAATAGGCTTAATAAGAAACATCAAGGTTTAGATAAAGTATCAACAGATAAGTGATTATTCGACGCCCAGTTGTGACTGATTTATATAGGTCTCTAAATAAAAAGCTAGTCAGATAACCGACTGGCTTTACATAATATTTACTCCATCTGTATCATTTCTAAAATAAGACTTTTATATACTAAATCACTTCCAAGAATGATCAGAGCCGTTATTAACATACTTATTTAGGCTACGGAATCGTGTAAACACACCAATGTACCACTACAACTCCTGATAAGTAGTATCATAATTAAGTTGGAGTTGTGCTATATCCGGTCGACACTTAGCTAGCGTGATGGAGTTCCAACTACCATCAGCTTCAATTTCTTGTGTAAATCTATAAAGATCGACCAAATAGCTAACAGGAGAACCCACAGATTCAACTGCACTTTCTCGGCAAAAATCTAACCATGATTCTGAAAATAGGTCCGCGTAACAGGGTAAATCAGTAGAACTTGTATCAGCATTTTTCGTGACTTTACCATTAGCATCTCTAGCGTTTTTTTGTGTGTTAATATTTTTACGTAGTTTCTGTTTTCTATACTGATGAACAACTTGATTAGTAAAGCTAGCCGCTCGACCATAAATTTCCCCCACATTACCACGCAACTTACGGTCATAGCGGTGAATAAAACGTGATCTGGAAACACGAGTAATATCAAATACAGAGGAATGCCCTAATCTAGTTAAGGTGCCTAAGAAATACGCTGCCTCGGTGAGCTGTTCTGGGGGGAGTCACTCCGTTGGAATGCTGTCATAAAGCGTTCAGGAATGGACGCTTTTAATAAAGAAGACACAGGCATACTGAAGTGTTGCCCGTTGGTATGGTTCAACTCCAATGAGTTACGCAAACCTTAGACTTTTATTTCTCTCACAAAAAGCGGCTTATCAATTCCTTAAGCATTACTTGAGATATTATGACCAAGAACAACATCCCAAAACGTTAAATACAGATAAACATTCTTCATACGCTAATGCCATTGCCCGTTTGAAGAAGGAAGGATGATTACGAGCGGATGTCGAACAACGGCAAGTTAAGCACCTCAATAATAGCATTGAGTCCTCTCATGCCCCCATTAAGAAATTGATCATGGCCGCCGGTGGCTTCAAACTGAGAAAGCGAGCTTGGTCAACCATTCAAGGATTTGAATCTTTACGAATGTTGAATAAGGGACAATTTGATTTCTTGCTACGCAATAATAAACGTAAAACGATAGCGTGGAAGAAATCCGTCTTTCTCAATCGCTTACTCAATGTTGAGGTCGTTTTGCAATAATAATGAGTCAATTGCAGAACTTATTTATCAACTCATATTATTTGCAACAACCCCGCTGCATGTATCAAGTTCACACATTCAGTGCGCTCTGAGACTAAGGTCAATCGTCCTCGTTGTCGTTCTCCCAAAGCGCATTTAATTTTTTCTAAGCGCCAACAAGGCATGACTTAAAATGTTCAGTTAAAATCTCCATATTAAAAATGTAATGGTATGACTTTGTTCTGAACAACACCTCCCCCTTCACTATAGCAAATGGCACCTTTCAGTTGCGGTCGCTTTTGAAATAAGCCAACAGACTCTTCTTTTAATGATGAAATTCCGGGGGCGTTAGCAAGGCTCTGGTATCTTATATTCCACCGTTCGTTTTTATATATCATAAATGCCGAGCCCTTTATATTTTCCATTAAACGTTCCTTGACATCATAATGGTAACCATAATCGCGATATTCCATGGCGTCGATCATACCCTGTCCATGTTCATCGGCAGCTAGGTTGTTATACTCCAAGTCTTCCTTTCCTCCCTGTACGTGTCTAACTCGAATAGTATTTTCGTTTAATTTATCCGCTACAAAAGTACATCCACTGAATCCGGGGGTGAACACGAGTTCTGGCTTACCGTTTTTAGGATGTGCAGGGATATCTACATATCCCCCTTGTGGAGCCCAATATGCTAAAGTTCCACCACTTCCAATTTGATGGGTTGATGTTTCTTTATCAACAATTCGCAATGCGTTGACATTATTATTTACACTCATTGAAAAACGTATTGCGTTAAACGCCAGTATGCCTCCGGCCAGACTTTTATTAGTGAGTATATTCTTAGTTGTATCATCCATAGGAACCTTGCTAAAATTGATAAGATCAGTTAATAATGGAGTCGTGCTAAGCGCATGTTCTGTTAATGCTTCTTTCAGCTTTATGGGACTCCCTTTAGCAACGGCATTTTCCATACTGGATGGAATTAAGAGCGATGCATCACGCAGGTTTCTGTCTTCTCCGGTTCTTAAATTTGGCTTATAAAGATGACTCCCAGGGAGTTGATTTCGTGAATCTGGTCTGAGTCCGTCAAGATCAGCAAATATCACCGGGTTATTTCTTACCATCCTGTACAGATTTAGACCATCAATGGTGCCTGCCGGATCTGAGGAGAGCCATCGGCCCACCCAAGGCTGGTAGTATCGATAACCATAGTAATACAAACCGGTTGCATCACGCTCTTTGCCCGAGTAGCGGACCGTTTTATAGTTCACTTCCGCCTGATTGCGCGCTGTTAAAATAGCGGTGCCCCCATACGGATAATACTCCTCCATACTAATAACCTTACCATCACCATCGACCTCCAGGGCGCTGCTGCCAATTAGATTATCGTAACTGTACCTGACTTGGTCATTACTAATGGCTTCTGGCCTACCATTTTCCCAGTGTAACACTCGTACCTGAGCCCGACCGGCCTCACCTATAGTAATAACCTGCAAGTTTTCCGTTTCTGTGCTGCCCTGCGCGACACTGCGTAACTCTATCCCAGGTAAATAAAGTGCCCGCAATGTCTGTACACTGTTCGCTGCCTTTTGTTTGCTGACTTTTAAAAGGCGTTGGCTGCCTGCATCATAGCGATAGCTCTCTACGTCATCTACATCACCATCGCGTATTACTGGCGTTACCTTCAGTAATTCGTTGCGTGGCGTCCAGATAAGGTATTGTCCTAATTGCAGTTGGTTTTGTTGACCGCCCACGGTAAAGAACCCATCGACGTCCGAAACGTTTTCCGTCAGCGTACTCTGTACACTTCGGTTACTGCTGTCGCTTA